>JAPWUB010000003.1 GCA_028275745.1 Desulfurococcales archaeon
AGTGGTGGGAAGTCGCTGTACTTCTCTATTACTAGCGGCTTTAGTGGCTTAAACTTTATTATTGCTATATCTCCCTGCTTAATGAAGGGCGGATTCTTCTCCGTAATTTGACCTGTTCTCGGATCTAATTTACCTACTATCTCTACAATTCTGCATGGCACGCTAGCTGTATGTACATGTATTACAGGTGTGTATCCTGGTGCTATTGCTGTTGGGTGCCACACAATCATTACTCTTGCTGTAAACTCTTCTACTACTGTCGGTGGGTGTGTTGGGTGTCCTGCTACATCGCCTCTCTTTATCTGCTCTTTTGACACACCCCTTACGTTAAAGCCTATGTTGTCACCTGGTACAGCCTTCTCTATCCTCTGATGATGCATCTCAATACTTCTGACTTCGCCTGACACATTAGGTGGCATGAAGACTACTGTATCGCCTACTTTGAGTACCCCTGTCTCAACTCTGCCTACGGGTACTGTACCTACTCCAGATATTGAGAATACCTCTGATATTGGTATTCTCAGTGGCTTATCAATTGGTTTTGGAGGCTCCTTAACAGCGTCAAGGGCTTCAAGTAGTGTTCTAGCACCGTTGAATCCGTACTTCTTCTTGAATTCAGCAATCTTTTGGTCATTCCACCACGGCATGTTGCTGCTGGGCTTTGTCACATTGTCTCCTACCCAGCCAGATACCGGAACGAATGTCACGTTCTCTGGTTTGTAGCCTATTGATTTAAGGAACTTCCCAACAATCTCTACTACCTCGAGGAATCTCTGCTCTGAGTATGGAGGCTCTGTAATGTCCATCTTTGTTACTGCAACAATTAGCTGATCTATACCCATAGTCTTGGCTAGCAGAATGTGCTCTCTTGTTTGACCCTCAGGACTCATACCAGCCTCAAATTCGCCCTTCTTAGCTGATACAACTAGTAATGCTACATCCGCTTGGCTAGCACCAGTAATCATGTTCTTTACGAAGTCTCTGTGACCTGGAGCGTCGATAATTGTGTAGTAATATTTGTTTGTTTCGAACTTCCTATACGCCAAAGATATTGTTAACCCTCTTTCCCTTTCCTCCTTTAGCCTGTCTAAAAGCCATGCGTACTTCTCGCTCTCCTTACCAGCCTTTATAGCTGCTTCCACAGTTTCTTTCCACGTCTTCTCGTCCACCGCTCCTGTCTCAACAAGTAGCCTTCCAACTAGGGTGCTCTTTCCATGATCTACATGACCTATTATAACAATGTTTAAGTGTGGTTTTTGGCTCATAACTTACCCCACTACGTAGTCACTAGACTTTACATTACAATTTATTGGGCTAGAACTTATAAGTGTATTGCAACTAAGGAATGAAATTAACTGCCTAGCTACAGGTAAGGACTTTAGGAGCTGACCCTCATTATTAACTGGATATGGAGCCCAATACGCAAAATGTAAAAAGGAAGCTGAATGTTATAGGCTTTACCTTGAGCTTAGTGCAATCCTCTCTATCTCCTCTTTCCTTTGTATTGCATAACTTTTTGGATCATTTGCTGCCGCTGCAATTATTTCATCTGCTAGGCACTCCTCTATAGGCTTTACTGATCTAAATGAGCAGAGAAATGCACCTTCAGTTATGTGTCTTATTGCAAGGTCCACTCTTCTCATTGGAGATACATCTACAGCTACATGGTATATTATACCACCATACATGATTCTTGTTGTTTCCTCACGCGGAGCTGCATTCTCAATTGCTCTTACAAGCACTTGTAAGGGGTTCTCCTTGGTCCTCGCATAGATAAGCTCAAACGCCATCTTAACTATGTTGTAGGCCAGATGCTTCTTGCCAGTGTTCTTTGCTTTCCTCATAAGCCTGTTTACGAGCCTTTCAACTATTGGTACTTCTGCTTTACCAAATCTTCTTTTTGCATGTCGTCCACCAGTGTGTGGAACTATCACCGGTTTTAATGATATGTACTTCTTTAGGCTTGGATCAAGAACTACAACATCTCTGTAGCTCCACTTACCGAACAACTTGATTGAGTCTAGGTCTGCTATAATGTCTGATAACCTAAGCTGTGCGGCTATTTGTTGAGACATGTTATTCTGTTCTTCGCTCAATGCATCCTACCTCATAGGCTTCTGCTTCTTTCCTTTAAGAAGCTCTGTTAAGGCAACACCATTTACTGCTATAACCTTGTACTTAACACCCGGCAAATCGCCCATGGACTTCCCTCTACTACCGCCAATTCCTACTATAAGCACCTCATCGTGTTCGTCTATGAAGTTCAAGCCACCGTCGTATGGAACGAAAGCTGTTACAACCTTACCATTTTTGATTAGCTGTACCCTCACACACTTTCTCACTGCAGCATTGGGTTGTCTAGCTTCCACACCTACCTTTTCAAGTACTATTCCTCTAGCCATTGGCGCTCCTTCTAATGGATCGTACTTCTTTTTAAGCTGTAGCATACGTATCCTAAAATCTCTTTGAGACCATCTGAACTTTAGCCTTTTCTTCTCCAACTTTCTAGCAGCGAAAAGACCGTTTGGAGCTTTCTTTCCAGGCAAGCACCTCCTCCCTACTTCATTTATAATTATATGGTTTTACCCAGCATTTAAGCTAATCATATTAGCTATTAGTAGTCTTGGTTTATAAAGCTTGATGTTGCATCTAACAACACAGTTACTGCTAATATATGACAACGTTGTCAATGTCGAAATACCTCTTGAGCAGTAGCCTTGCTTTGATGACGTTTCTTCCATTCCTACCTATGGCTAGGCCCTTATCCTTAGGGTCTACATACACGTAGACAACTTTTCTGTTTGGTGATGCAATTAGTTGTACTCTGTAAACTCTAGCAGGCATGAATATGTTTTTGACAAAGTCCTCTAAGTTGTCTGCCCAACCAACAACCTCTACATCCTTTCCAAACATTTTGGCTAAGTACTTAACGTTAAGCCCTTTCTTTCCAACAGCTAGACCCACCTTATCGCTGTCTACAACAAATATTATTGTGTTTAATTCTTCACTTACTATACAGTCTTTTGGTGTTACTGAGGTGATGTCTTGGAAGACTGACATATACTTTAATTCTTCCATTGTAAATTTTACATTGAATTGAGGCTTTATTTCGGAGGGCTTTGTTGCCACTTCATGCATCACCCTACATCTTTACAAAAGGTTTTAGCGAGTCTTCAGAGACTTGCCCTAAGTCTATTATCCCAGCAAAGGCTACTGAAAAAGGCTTGCCCAGAACAGTTCCTAGCTCTCTATTTGTTCCTGGGTAGCTAATTATTGGTATTCCTGAGAGCTTAGCGTAATGCTCAATATCGCTTCTCAGCGATTCTGGCGCATTACTTGAAATGATTATGTATTTAACTTTACCCCACTTCACATGTTTTAAGGTTTGATTAAATCCTATGACGATCTTTCCTGTCCTTACAACAAATTTTAGTATATTGTCTAATACCTCACGCGACATTTTCTTCTACCTTCACCTACTCCTTCATATATGGATTGTAAACAACTCTTGTTTTTGCTGTACCTACAGGTATATAGCTGCCTACAATAACATTTTCTGCCACTCCTAAAAGCTCATCTACCTCGCCTCTTACGGCAGCATCAACGAGGTTCTTAACTGTAACTTCGAATGCTGCTCTTGCTAATGGACTGCTCTTCATGCCAACAACGCCATGCCTACCAATAGCCTTCACGGTACCTGTACGAGTCATCATGTCTGCTACTAGCATTACATGTCTTATATCTACATCTAGACCTTGCTCTTCTAGGACATTCAATATTTCCTCAATTAAGGCTGCTCTAGCAGCCTCAATGCCTAGTACCGCTTCGATTTCCTTTATATTGTTTGTTCTTATCCTCCTGTGATCAATTTCCTCAAACTGAAGGAGCTCTACCAGGTTACTACCTTCACAAACAAGCACGTACTCGTCTCCTCTTCGCTGAATAATTACCTTGTTTATTCCTTTAACGCCCTTAATCCTTGTTTGCAGTATCTTCTCCCTAATTTTCTCAACTTGTGTTGGGTCTATAGCTTCTTCAAACTCTATTACGATCTGATATGGGTTCTCTGAGCTTTGAGTTATCTTAGCTTTCTTAATGGATTTCTGGAGAGCCTTGATCACATCATCTACATCAACACCTTTGTCTTTAAGCATGTCTGCATCTAGCGTAAGTACCATTGCGTTACTTAGGAAATCAATGTCGATTCTAAGCGTTACATTAACAACTTTTGTAAGTTCAATTCTTTGCGCAATTTTCACAGCCATTTCTCTATCCTTGCTATACTCAGGCTTTAGGTAAACATATGTCAGAGGTGTGGAGGGAACCTTCTTGGCATCTACAAGCTCTATTAGTCTAGGTAGTCCTAGAGTCACATTAAGCTCTCTGACACCAGCGTAGTGGAACGTTCTCAGGGTCATCTGAGTACTTGGCTCACCTATGCTCTGAGCTGCGACAACACCTACAGGTTCTCCAGGTTCTACCATGTTTGCCTGAGCTTCTCTTTCAACTTCATTAATTATTTTCTCCAATGATTCCTCAGTTAGCTGAAACCTCTTTAGCGCTTGCTTAATCTCCTCAACAATATTCTTTGGGAGCCTATCGCTTAACCTCTCCTCAACAATTCTATCAATTGTTGATGGGTTCAGAGATCCGTTTCCAGAGCTCATTACATTGCTCCCCCAAGCACGCGCTCAATCACTCTCTCAACATTCAATAGCTTACCGTGCGGAGCTTTTGATGGGTCTGCTTTATCTTCTCCATATGCAAACTGAATTATAGAGCCTGTTGAGTCCCTCACTGTATAGTCGTACTCTACATACAGATCCAGTAAAGCATTTATGAGCCTGCGCTGCATGTATCCACTTTGTGATGTTCTTACAGCTGTATCTACCAAACCCTCTCTACCGCCAGCTGCATGCATAAACATCTCTGTTACTGAGAGACCTGAGCAAAAACTGTTCACAACAAAACCTCTCGCTATGGCGCCTAGATCATTCCTCTTGAAGTGAGGTAAATATCTCCCCATATATCCCCTCCATATCCTCTCACCACGCACAGTCATCTGACCTAGAGTCGCCATCATTTGTGTCAAGTTCAACACATTTCCTCTAGCACCGGTTCTAGCCATTGCAAACGCGAAGTTGATAGGACTCAACTTTGATACTACAAGCTCTCCTGCTCTATCTCGTGCTTCAGCTAGAACCTCTAGAATCTTTATTTCAAGGCTTTCCTCAAGTGACCTACCTGGCACTACCTCAAGCTCCCTCCTAACATATCGGTCTACTAAATCCTTCACCTTTTCAAATGCTTTATTGAGGATATCAATTATTTGTTTCCTTGTCTCTTCATCTACTTCAACATCATCTAGACGTAGTGTGAAGCCCTTAATTTCAAGAGTTCTTATGAAGAGCCTAAACACCCTATCCATAAATGTCGCACAAGTTTCAACACCATACTCTTTACAAAGCCAGTAAAGTAGGCTATCTTGCTGCTCTGCACCAATAGGCTTCTTGTCAAGCACACCCATTAATAGCTTGCCCTGCTTCACAACTATGTAAGAGTCCCAGAAGCAGTTAATATCATCACACCTTAGGTTACCTGATGAAATGTTGGACTTTCCATGGTAATTGAAGTTCTCGGGCAGGAAAAGACTAACCACTTGTTTTCCTGTCCAGTACTTCTTAGGCGATAATATCGCTGGTTCAGGAAGCTCCTTTACTATTCCTGCTGCTGCAAGAAGCTCTACTACCTCTTCTTTCTCTAGTAGTGTAGACTTAATGGTTAAGATGTAGGCGCCGCTTACATAGTCCTGGATGGCGCCTATTATTACTCCTCCATACCTTGGTGTAAGTATGTGATTCTGAACCTTTAGGAGAATTCTTGCCTCAGCTCTCGCATCCTCTGTTTGCGGAACGTGTAAGTTCATTTCATCCCCATCAAAGTCCGCATTGTATGGCGGACAGACCGCTAGATGAAGTCGGAATGTTCTGCCTGGCAAGACCTTGACTACGTGACCCATCATAGACATTCTATGTAGTGATGGTTGTCTATTGAATAGGACTATGTCTCCATCCTTTATATGCCTCTCAACAATGTAGCCTGGAGCAAGCGACTCTGCGATACTCTTTCTATCCCTCACATACCTAAGATCAATTCTTCTCCCATCTGGCGTAACAATATAGTTTGCACCAGGCCACTTATAGGGTCCATTAAGTACATACTTCCTAAGCTCCTCAATATTCCATTCAGTAACCTTCTCAGGTACTGTCAAGACCTTCGCTATTTCTACAGGTACTCCAACTTCGTTGATGCTAAGATAGGGGTCAGGACTTATAACAGTTCTTGCAGAAAAGTCTACTCTTTTACCAGATAAATTCCCTCTAAACCTGCCCTCTTTGCCTCTTAATCTCTGTGCCAAAGTCTTTAATGGTCTCCCAGACCTGTGCTTTGCTGGAGGCAGACCAGGCACTTCGTTATCAAGATATGTTGTTACATGGTACTGCAGAAGCTCCCATAGATCATCGATTATAATCTCTGGTGCACCCGACGCTAGATGTTCCCTCAGCCTCTCATTCGTCCTAACTATATCAACAAGCTTATGCGTTAAATCATCTTCCGATCTAATACCTGTTTCAATTAGTATTGATGGTCTTATTGATGTTGGTGGCACTGGTAGAACTGTTAATACCATCCACTCTGGTCGCGCATCTTTAGGGTCATAACCTAGTAGTTCAAGATCTTCATTTGGTATCATCTCTAATCTTCTTCTAATCTCCCTTGGATTAAGCCTTATTTTATCTCGTGTTTCTGGATCCTCCTCGTAGAAAGTGATAGGCTTCTCGAGCCTAATCTTAGGCTGCTTAGCTCCACAATATGGGCAAACAGACGCCTTCATCGCTTGCCTCTTTATGTTCTCTGCAAAGAGTTTAGCAAGGTACGGATGCCTCTCCCTAAGCTTTAGCAAGTACCTCCTATACTTTTCAAAGACTTCTGGCGGTATCTTGAGCCTACCACAACGTGGACACGTCGCCTTAAGCAAGTCATATATATGTTTAACAAACAGAACGTTTATCACGGGTAATGCTAGCTCAATATGCCCAAAATGCCCTGGGCAAGCCTTCATTGTATTGCCGCAGACAGGGCAAACCTGGCCAGGTTCTATAGCACCTAGTCTCGGATCCATTACTGAAAACGCTTTTGGAGTACCATCTTCATAGTATGTCTCTGGCGAGGTTACTTGAACAACTGACATCTTTCTTATTTCATCGGGGGATAGAATGCCAAACTTTACTGCTGCAATAACTTTCTCTTCACTCATTAATAACACCCTTCCTTACATGCCATACTTCTTAATCTTGTCGGTTAATATAAGCCTGGGCCTTATGCCCATACTCATAAGCTCTTGAATTAGTAGCTTAAAGGCGTACGGAACTGTAACTGGGTGCAACACTCCTTTATCACCATGTATCGGGCATTCATAGGTCTCTCTCTTCTTGTTATACCATCCAATAAAGCCGCAGAGCTCACAAACATAGATTACCGTCTTATCAGAGCTTTCAAGCATTCTCTCTTTCAGTAGTGCTGAGGCTCCATGACCTATTAGTGTATCCCTTTCCATCTCACCAAACCTAAGACCTCCCTCTCTAGATCTGCCCTCTGTAGGCTGTCTCGTCAGAATCTGCACAGGTCCCTTTGCCCTTGCATGTATCTTGTCTGCAACCATGTGATGTAGCTTCTGATAGTAGACTATGCCTATAAATATTGGGTTGCCTATGAGCTCACCAGTTCTACCATCATACATAGGCTCAGTGCCATCCATCGGATAGCCGAATACAAGTAGTTGTTTCTTTAGATCCTCTATACTCTCCTCAAAGAATGGTGTGCCATCGACAAACTTCCCTCTGAGAGCAGCTACCTTGCCTGCTATGCTTTCCATGAGCTGCCCTAACGTCATTCTCGATGGAAGTGCATGCGGATTTATGATTACGTCTGGTGTTATTCCATCAGGTGTGTAGGGCATGTCGTATTGAGGTATAAGGGCTCCTATAACACCTTTCTGGCCATGCCTTGAAGCAAACTTGTCTCCAACCTCTGGTACCCTAAGGTCTCTAACCTTAACCTTAACTATTCTGTAACCTTCAGCAGACGTTGATATAAATACTGTATCTACCCAGCCACTCTCACCATGCCTTACAGTAACTGAAGCGTCTTTCCTTCTCTGTGCAAGTATTCCATAACCCTTGAACTCCTCTACAAACCTAGGTGGACTAGTCTTACCTATTAAAGCCTCACCTCCTTTTACGAATATCTCTACCTTTGCTATTCCATCTTCCTCCAGCTTTGCATAAGCGTCCTTGCCTCTGTAACCTAGAACCTTAGAATCTGGTATCTCGATTTTATCTTCCTGACCACCAGGATACTTAAGCTCTTCAGTAGAGTAGAGCCTGAAGAAGCTCGACCTTGCAAGACCTCTATCAACTGACGACTTATTCATTATAATTGCGTCTTCCATATTATAACCGGTAAAGCTCATAACAGCAACAACCATGTTTTGACCTGATGGCCTATCATTGTATCCTATGAGTTGCAGAGCCCTTGTTTGAACTAATGGCATCTGTGGATAGTGTAGTATATGTGACCTTGTTTCGGGCCTCAGAACAAAGTTCGCCATGTAGAATCCTAGTGCTTGCTTAGCCATAGCAGACTGGTAGGCATTTCTAGGCGACTGATTATGCTCTGCATATGGTATTGTTGAAGCTGCTACTCCCATTATTGCAGGAGGCCATATCTCAACATGTGTCGTTTCTGGGGTTATCTCCTCCGGGTGTAAAGCTATTAAAGCATTCTCCTCTTCTTCGGCATCAAGAAGCTCAACAACCCCCTCTTTTAGTAGCACCTCAAAGGGTTCTCCACGCTTAATCCTCTCAATATGCTCTTTGGTTATCTTGAGCTCGCCATTCTCAACAACTAGAAGTGGTCTTAATATCCTACCAGAATCTGTGTTAATGTGAATCTCATTAATGTACTGAGTCTTGAAAAACGCTATGCCAACTTCGTACTGTATTTTGCCACTCCTCCTTAGCTTCCTCAACTCCTTAACCAACTCTTCACCTCTTGGATGATAACCTACGAGAGTTCCATTGAGGAATACCTTGGTCCAGCCAAGTACTGTACCGGGGTCAAGTTCATTATTTCTCAGTTTATTGAATACATCTAATGCTGGTATCATGCCTAGAGAGTAAAGAGCTTGTAAAACATCCTCTTCTGGCGCACCAACAGAAATTGTAGCCATGAGTGCTAAGTTCTTGACAAGACCGCAGTTAGGTCCTTCAGGAGTCTCAAAAGGACATATCCTGCCAAACTGAGTACCGTGAAGATCTCTTGCCTCAAAATGAGGCTGGCTTCTGCTTAATGGCGATATCACTCTTCTCATATGACTTAGGGATGAGAGCCAGTTTGTTCTATCAAGTATTTGTGTAACGCCTGTTCTTCCACCAATCCATGTGCCTGTCGCCATTGCATGCCTTATTCTCTCAGTGACTATATCACTTCTGGCGTAAAGCGCTATGTTTATCTTTCTACCCTTAACCTTAGCTCTTTCAAGCTGGTACCTAAGGTCTCGTAAAAACGCTTTAAATGCTACCCTAAATAGCTGAGCAAGTAAGTCACCGGCTAGCCTTACCCTCTTATTGGCGTAGTGATCCCTATCATCTGGAGGTCTTCTGCCTAAAACAAGCTCTAGCAACTTGTTTGCCATCTGCCCTAAAAACAGCGCTTTCTTAATTCTGTCTTCAGGGCTTGTTCCTAGGTGTGGAAGGAAGTAGTGGTCAAGGACGTACTTTGCACGCTCAATTCTGCTTTCTCTTGTTTGCCCTATTGCTACACGTGACCCTATGTAATCCAGAGCGTCTTCAACTGTTTTTATGTCGCTTGCTTGGACAAATGATGGGAAGAGCTCCATCTGTATCTCTGGATCAGGAGATACTGCCAGGGCAATGTCTCTATCAGACTCTAATCCAAGTGCACGCATTAGTACTATGAATGGTATTTTACCTGGTACTGCAGGGAACGAAACATGCAACGTGCCATCTTTATGTCTATCGAGAATTACAGGCACCCTGAAACCTGCAACAGATGATATTACTTTGGCTGTGTGAGTTACATTAAGGCTTTCCTGCCCATAATCAACCAAGACTCTGTTAGGTGCTAGATCCTCCTGAGCAACCACAATTCTTTCAGAGCCTCCTATTATGAAGTATCCTCCAGGATCCTTAGGGTCTTCCCCTATCTTAATAAGCTCTTCTTCGCTCATCTTGTGAAGAGGATCCGCCGCAGATTTAATCATTATTGGTATCTCTCCAACCAGAATCTCTACTGGATTACCTGGAACATCATTCTCTACTGGTACGACAGTAATGTATAGTGGTGCTGCATATGTCAAATCCCTTAACCTGCACTCCATTGGCGTTATATTCTTGTTTACACTTCCATCAACCTCCCTTACTTGAGGCTCTCCTAATCTAAATCCTTTTATAATTAGCTTGAATCCTGGGATTGACGTCTCTATGACAGGCTCCTCTAATACGATTTCTCTCAACGTTCTCATTATAAACATATTGTATGACTCTATATGGTGCTTTGTAAGCCCCCTCTCCTTTATGAACTTCTCTATAATTGCCCATCTATCGTCTGGGCTAAGTATCTGCGATTTTACATGAGCTTGTGGTATAGGACCTGTTGATGCAAAGATCTGCTCTCCTGAAACTATAGAGACACTGCTCAACGTGCTCTACCCCGGAACCACGTATCGATAAACAACTATTTCACCACCTGTAGGACTCTTTCTAATAATCCTAACAATGTCCCCTGGCTTGGCACCAATAGCCTTTGCCACAGGATCGCTTGCTCTAAGCCATGGTAGTTGCTCAGGCTTCACACCATATTCTTTTAAAATCCTCATCCCTTCCTCAATGCTTAGAACCTCATGCTTAGGAACAAGCTCATGTTCAAGTATTTTTTGCGAGAGATCGCCTGTAATTTTCTTCCTACTAGGCATTAATTACACCAACCATTACATACCTAAATTATGTGAAGAAGCTTCATGCATCAATTGTGACTAGTACTTTCTTTAGTAGTTATCCTTATAAGCTCATCTCAGAAACAAGAAAACATAACAACTGAATCAAGCTACTAACAAAACCTTATAAGCTTTAGCAAACAAAAGTGACACTGAAAAGCAAAGGGCCCGTAGCTCAGCTCGGTAGAGCGGCGGGCTTTTAACCCGTAGGTCCCGGGTTCAAATCCCGGCGGGCCCGCCACATCACATAACTTCCTAGGACTCATATAATAATTATGCTAAACAATCATCTACCTTACACTTAACATACTTAGGCAAAAACCTAGCTTCAGCTCAGATCCTGTGTAGGATTTGAGCCTGCCTTTTTTCTCAGCTTTGAAATGCCTTCCACTAGCATTAATCATAAAGACCAAGAAAACTACTATTAGAGGCTTTTCATGCCAAAGATTTAGAAGGTTCAAAAATTATTCATGAGTTTGCAAGCTTGAGAGCATTGTGAACCAAGATTTGACTAAAAATACTTAGAATGGAAAGGATTTCAATTGTTTGGAGCCGCCGGCGGGATTTGAACCCGCGACCACCGGCTTACAAGGCCGGCGCTCTACCGAGCTGAGCTACGGCGGCTTCTAGTCAATTTTGTTTAATCGGCAGTACTTTTTGAGCTTTTCGTGTAATCTAATAGCGTATGAAGAGCTTTTATACATGTATATCTGTAGTATTTTTAAGCTTGGTGCAACAATTGAGCAATCCTGAACTTGCCGAATATTTGCCTACATTTTATAGAGCTTATCTTCAGATATCGAATTTCATTTTAAACTCTCTCGCAGCAATAAAGCGTAGTCAGGTAGAGGCCTTCATCAATGTATTGGTTAAAGCGTATGAAGAAAAAAAGAAGGTGCTTGTTATTGGTGCAGGTAGAAGTGGTCTTGTCGGCAGAGCATTTGCGATGAGATTGAAGCATCTAGGCTACGATGTTTATGTGCTTGGAGACACTATAGTGTCGCCTGTTCATAAGGGTGATGTTGTTGTTGCCATATCTGGTTCTGGTAGAACAGCATTAATTGTGACAGCAGCTGAAGCTGCAAAGTCTGTTGGCGCAATAATTGTAGCCATAACTACATACGTGGATTCACCACTAGCTAAATTGGCTGACATTGTTGTTGAAGTTCCGGGCAGAACAAAGTTGAGCACAGTTGAAGATTACTTTGCTAGACAGATACTAGGGATACATGAGCCCTTAGCTCCTCTAGGAACCTTATTCGAAGACTGTGCCATGGTTTTCCTAGATGCAGTAATAGCTGAGCTAATGCATAAGCTTGGAAAGGATGAAGAGGAGTTAAGAAAAATGCATGCAAACATTGAAATATAGAGCCTCTAGAAAATATCTAGGAAAGAAATATTAAAACGAAGAGGTAGAAGTACTGTAATTCATTTCCTTACATAATATTCAAATCAAGCTTTATCTTAGTACTTGAACACGTCTTTTCTTAAGTGCATAGTTATTGTTTAAGAGAGACCTTAAGTAAATTGCTGTAAAAGATGCCTTAAAAACTTTAAAAGAATTGAAACCTATGCCTAGTGCTTAGCCGAATAGCGCTGATAGTCCTTCTGCTAGCTGTTCTTCGCTTACTCCTTCCTTCTTCTCTTCCTCTTTCTTCTCCTCAGCCTTTGGAGCAGCTTGCTGCTGCTGTTGCTGAGCAGGTGCAGGAGCGCTTATGCTAATTTGTAGACCTTGGGCAAGCTCAGGAGATTTCATGGCAAGAATCGATGCAATGGTGTATGCTCTTGCAAGTGCAAGTGAAATAACGATCGGGGCTGTCTCCTTTGTCACTATACCTACTTCAGCTGCTAACCTCTGTGCTCTTGTATATGCTTTTGCTATTGAGATCCTGAGAGCCATGGGTTCTGGTACTACGAGTTCTGATGCTAATGCAATTGCTGATTGGGCTGCTGTAATGAACTCTTTTCTAAATGCCTCTATGTCAAGTGTTAGGTTGCTTCCGGGTATAACTACTCCTGCCTCATAAGCAACTTTAATTACAGGTCTTAGGAGTTTTGGTGCTATGCCTAGATTATTGAGTATGGATACTAACTCGGGTGTAACTTCTAAACCAGGTCTTAGGAGTGTGGACTCCTTAGCAATCCACAGAACTCCATCCCTTACTTGTACCGGTATCTTCAGCTTCCCAAAAACACTCATTGCTGGACCTGGCTTTATATTTGTCTTCATAGGCGTTACTATTATTTCGTTATCTACTTTCTCACCTGGCTTTACCCTCCACCAAACCTTAATGCTATCAAGAACTCTCTTAGCCTCGAATGGATTTAGATTTACAAACACCATAATGTTTGTGCCTTGTAGGTACTTAGCAAACTCCTCCCAGTTCTTCATCCCAAGCTCCTTCATAGCTAACTTAAGTAAATTATTCTTGAATACCTTTACGACTCCTATACCTTCAAGCCTCTTTCTAAGCTCACTAACATACGATGATGGAAGGCCTGTAGAGTCAATAAGCAACACTGTCTTGTAGGAGAGGAGAAACTTTTTTGCTTCTTCAACTAAAGCCCTCTTCTCCTCCAATGATCTCCTAGTCCTAACCTTTTTACCTTCTCCACTTAAATAGGCTTTCTCAAGCATCCTCAATTCTTCACGTAACCTTGCTTTCATTCTGACTCCACCTATGCTACCTCTATGCTTGGACTGCTTGTGGTTTTTACGTATATCTTGGCAAAACCTAATAAAGGTCTTTTAACCTTATCCTCAATGTAGCTTAAAACGGTTAATGCATTTTCAACAAGATCGTCAAGAGACATTGTTTCTAAGCCTATCTTACACCCAACCCAGGGCTGTTCTTTCGAATGCAGCCTTGTTGTATTGCTGTATCGCATAACCATTTCGCTTAAGCTAGCATTTGGAGGGAGGGGCACAGGCACCTTACCTCTAGGACCAAGTGCAGGTCCTAGAACCCTGCCAGCCAAACCCATTAGGTCTGCTCTAACCAATATCCAGTCACAACGCTCTGCAATTTTCTTAGCAGCTTTCTTGTCTATCTTTGATAACTCACTCTTGCTTATAACCATTGCCGCGCCTGCTTTCTGAGCCTCTTGTACTTGAGCATCATCCACAACCACACATACATTAATCTTTTTTCCAATACCTTTTGGAAGTAGAACTGCGTCTCTAAATCTAAACTCTGGTTGCTTCTTGACATCAACATCCTTGAACGTTACAATAAGCTCTACACTCTGAGTATATTTCCACGGTCTCTTTGTTGCTAATGCGAGCTGGATAGATTTCTTCAGGGCATCTATAAACTCTGGAGACTTAATGCTCATAGTGCTCATAGACGTTCACCTGCGGTTCCACTCCTCCTCATACTTCTTAAACAATTCATCGTAAACACCTCTGTTAACTTCAGCCACAACTTCTTTCGGATCCTTACCATCAACAGTTAAGCCTATTGACCTAGCACTACCGAGAATTGTCTTAACCGCCGCCTTTAAGCTCTTTGCATTAAGCTCTGGCTTCTTAAGAATTGCAACCCTTATCACGTCCTCAAGTTTAATATCGCCAACTTTCTTATGAGCAGGGTCGCCAGAAGGCTCTGAAGCGCCTGCAAAGTGAAGAAGAAGACTTGTTGTTGTTGGCAACTCTAGCTTTACGTCATACTCTTTCGTATCTAAGTCAACAATAATATTTACTGTTACTGTAAACCCTTTGTAGGGTTCTGTAAGCTTGTTTATTTTCTCAACAACTTCAGCCGCATTTAGACCTGCATCTGTTAGTGCAGGTCCTAAAGGTGGGGCTGTTGATGCTTTTCCTCCCTCTACCTGTACTTTAATGATTTTTATCCTTGCCATACCAGTTACGCACCTTTCTTAACAGGTCTAATGTAGTCCACTGGAATCGTTATTGTGAGTGGATAGCTAGCCTCTAAAATACTTAATGAAACCTCGTTTTTAACTTTATCAATTGCCACAACCCTAGCCTTCATACCCCTAAAGGGACCTGCTATTATCTCTACCTCCTCACCTTCCTTCAGCAACTCTATAAGCGACTTGGGCTTCAATAGCGATTCTAGATCATCCCAATTAATTATCCCAGAAACCTTTCCCTTGACGTGCTTAAGACCTCTTGTAACCTCATAAACTATGTGAAGCCCTGGAACTTCGAGTACAACATACCCCTTTAAGTTGGGTAATGCTAGCATTGAGTATACCGGAAGATTCCTTGTTTTTACTCTAACCTCAAGCAGAAGCAATACGTTGAGTTCTTGACCTGCTGTAGTACGTATCGCAAAGAAGGTTGCTCTTGGTACAATGGCTTGTGAAGATCTTGGAGCTACAGCTTCGGGTTTCTCTTCATGTGTAGATTTCTCCGCACCTTCACTACTTTCTGTACCGATTTCTTCAACGTCTTTCGTTTCCGTCTCATTATTTACATCTTTCATTTCTTCCTCCATACATTTTTACCTCATCTAACTAAACTAGTCCTAACCATAAGAGGAGCTGACGCAATGCAAATACAATTGCAAACGCTGTGAGACCCAGAACCATGAATCCAATTAGAATCAGTTTAAGAACTAGTTTAAACTCTTCACTACTGGGCTTCTCAGCTAATTCTAACACCTTGGGGATATTCTCGAAAGCCTCTTTTAGGCTTCTAGACACTTTTCCTACCTCGAACAACCAGTTCGCTACAACCAATACCGAGTTACATTATATTGCTTTTTTTTTATCTACTTAAAAAGCATTTTAAGTACTATCTCAGGATCATACTCAATTAAGTCTTCATATTGTTGCCCAACACCGAGGTAGGCTATAGGCTTACCCACACCAACGATAACAGATAAAGCTGTACCACCATTTGCATCAGCATCTATTTTAGTTAAAATAACTGTATCAACACCTACAGCCTCATCAAACCTCTTTACCTGCTCAAGAGCATCATTGCCTGTTAACGCGTCTAAAACTAGGATCTTTAGATGTGGTTTAACAACTCTTACAACCTTTCTGAGCTCGTTCATGAGATCCTCATCTATATGCATTCTACCCGCAGTATCAATTAGTGCAACATCAAACCCACGCTTCTTAGCATAAAGAATTCCATCGAGAGCTGTAGCCGCCGGATCTGCACCATACTTTCCCCCAATAAAATCTACAGCTATTCTCTCTGCATGTTTCCTTAGCTGCTCCTGTGCACCAGCCCTAAAGGTATCTGCAGCGATAACAATTGGTTTGAGATTTGCTTGCTTTAGCTTATAAGCAACTTTTGCAATAGTCGTCGTCTTACCAACGCCATTGATGCCCATAAAAAGCAGTTTTACAGGGCGTTCCTGCGGCAGTACAGAGCTTACAAAGTTCAGTAGATTAAATCCCGATGCGGAGGAAAGTATTGTAAGTATAGATTGCTGAACATGATCCTCAACAAACTTCTGAGCGTCCTCACCTCTCCTAATTTTTAGTGTTTCCAGCCTTTTTCTCATGTCATCCACAATTTTCTCGGCAACCTCATATGCAACATCAGCCTCTAGCAACTTCATGAAAAGCTCATTAGTGTAATTTTCAATCTCTTTTTCGCTCAGTTCCCTATAAAGAATAGCGTCCTGAACTTTATTAACTACTTCTTGAAAAATTTTCTTAAGCTTACCAAACAAAGCATTCAACCCAGCACATGAACCTACTTCTTGACCTCTTCAGCGCCTTGAAGAGCTACTACATACTCCTGAATCTTTCTCTGTAGTTGCGCATATATGTCATTTAATCTCTTAAGCTCAGCCTCTGTCTGCTTCAAAGACTCTGTCAACTCCTTCTCATATTCTATAAGAATCTTCTTAGCGCTTTCTATTGGTACCGTAGCATAGTAATCTTTGCCTATCCTAACTGTTGCCTCATCATTTGAAAGTATCTGTACTTTAATAAAGACGTAGCCGTTCCTATCTAGAGCTGCTAAAACAGTTTTCTCACTAATCTTCTGTATATTGCTTAGCGTTTCGTAAGCCATTCTTATTTCTTGAATCTCAGACGCTATGGCAAGAGACCTTGACTGTACAAGCCTTATAGCTTCGCGAAGCTCATCTAGTTGAAGCAGTAGTTTCTGTAATGCTTCCTCAATTTTTTCCTTATCTGAAGCCATTAAATCACCATTCTAGTGAGTGAGGCAAGATCGCGTACATACCTATTTTCAGCTTTTTCTGGCGGTATCTCAGAGACCTTGAACACCTTTATATTGCTTCTCTTCACCTTATGTCTGCTACCTAGGAGAGAATAGACAAGTTCAAGTGCTTGTTTTTCATTTAATGCTCTAACTTCAACTACGAACTTCTGCCATCTAGGTAATTTATCTACGCCTATTAACATTACCCCCTCTATCCTATACACCTTCACTTCATTCATTATCTTGCACCTCCAAACATTTTACTTATCCTAAGTATCTCAGGACCGGTAGTCCTTTCACCGACTAGTAGACCTTTAGAGTTTCCAACAAGACCTGACTTAATAAACCCAACTCCGAAGTTGACTGTACCAACATCAAAAGGAACTTCAAAAATATCTGATAAAAACTCTAATTCCTTCTCCGTAGTCTCTGGATGAGCTAGACCCGCAACATTGTTTACATAAGCGGCTGAACCAACTGTTGTAAGCCCCGCTATTGTGCCTTTTTCAACAGTTTCGACTTGAAGTACATCGATTATCGGCTTCTTAAGTTCATCAAATGCTTCAGGGCTTACTAAAGCAGCTTTATCGTTGACAAGCACAATATTTCCTAATGCTGTATACTTAGTCTTTACCACAGCTATGTTAATATCCAGGCTTCTTTTTATATTGAGAAGTTCATACTCCTTAGTTATTGGGGGTAGGAGAAGCCCTTTATTGTTACCTACAACAAATATTCCTATAAGCCCTGTATCCCCTATAGACACCTTTACTACAGGTGTCTGTAGAATTCTTGACACAAAATCGCAGAATTTTTCATCTGCATCGTAAGGAACTAGCGTGAAAAGGTCATTAGCAAAAATGTATACACCTATATGTGGATTGCCTCTAAAAGTCAGCTTCTCAATTATCACTATTTGCTCTACCTCTTCACCTCAACAGCAAGACTTGCCTTGAACACGCCACTATCTATCTTTGTAACCTTTATTGCTATCCTTCTAGGTGGTTTCTCAATTTTTCTCTTGAATATGTAGTGACTTATTAGCGGGTCTAGTAATACTTTGCCTCCTAGGTGTCGAGTCAGCAGTTTTCTGATATAACGAATTGCCCTTTTTCCTCTATCCCTCCTACTACCAGCTCTATATACATGTCTAAGATGGATAATGTATAGACCTTCAGATTTCTCCTGAGGCATTGGTTACAGCCCTAAACATCTTCTAGCTTTGATCTACGCCAATGTCTCAGTCTGTACGGTCTTAAAACCCTTCTTCTGGTCTTCACAGTTACCCATACTGGAACAGGCTGGTTTGATTTTTCTCTATTTATGAGCCTAAGCTTCTTTGCTAAAGGTTTATAGTGTGCCATAATGATCCCCACCTACTTTTCTCTAATGCTAATCCTAAACTCTCTCCTTGTCTTCTCATATATTTCTGCCAAAATATCCCTTAGCTCCTCATCGGTTAGAGGTCTTGTTATCCTGCCCTGTAGAGCTAAAGCTATAAGCCTATCTTCCACAGCTTTTGCTATTTCAGGTCTTACCAGCTTTATATTAGCTAGCCTTTCTCTAGCTTCAGGCGTGAGTATGGCCCTCAAAATCTCCTGCCTCCTAGCCTCTTCCTCCAACCGCTTCTTTCTAAGCTCTGCCTCCCTAGCCCTTGCCAACATCTCTTGGTACCTCTTTGCTAACAAAGCTTCTAGCTCCTCATCACCGACTTCCGAATCGTATGGAAGCTCCTCATCATACATTACGTTACACCCATTATAAGCCTTTGCCTTAACTCTCACCTAAAGTAAAATGTCTAGAAAGCCTAATTAACTTGATGAAGCAGAAGATGACGATAATAAAGACTTAGGTGCATACTTAACTAGTTCTGGCCGTGACTTCACCAATTCTTTAAAGATTTCGAAAGCTATTCTATCTAACAATCTCCTACCTTCATCCGTCAAAACTCTACCCTTTCCCTCAACCTTCTTAACCAGCCCAGCTCTCTCAAGCTGTTGCAAAATCTTTCTTATGTGCGACCCTCCACATTTTCTAAAGTGTGGTGGCGCAGAACCCCTTCGCTTTAAACCACCAAACATAACTCTAAATGTTTCAATTCCTATTGGCTCGCTTGCTAAGTAAAGCTTTCTTAGTACTGCAGCTGCTCTAATGTACCACCAGTCGGGATCGTCAGGCACACGCTCTCTGTGGGATCCTGTCTTAACAAAGAAAGCCCACTGTGGTGGTCTTACAGCTGTTACATTATTCTTTAGATATTCTGCAAGCCTTTGGATAAGCATGTCTGCAGGCACATCCCTTACTGTGACCATGTTGCATTACCATTAATCTAGACTTTTGTTCTTATCCTTACTCACTCTTTGGCTCTCTACTTATAAGCACATATGTGTATCCTCGTATATCAGCAACAATAGCATTTAGTCTCTTAGCTAGCTCTATAATATCTTTATCGGTTACCTTGTCTCGGGAGCTTCTAAGAAGCTTTATCTTTACAGCTCTATGCTCTTTCAATCTCCTTTCAATCTCCTTTATAATACCTTCGTGAAGCCCTGCCTTACCTATCCTAACATCAGCTTTCCCTGCCACCTTTTTCTTCCTTAACTCCTCTGCTAACCCTCTCAGCTTTACCACCACCTCTCACCACAAATTCGTATCTATGGATCCAACCACAAGAAAGACATCTTGTTACAACCCTTAAAGCTTTTCCATCTCTACGAGTACGCACTCTTGCATTAAATCCTGGCACCATTATAATGTGACAGTGTTTACAAATCCACCTCTTTATATCTTTAGGTATCTTAACCCTAGTTCTCATAGATATTCTCTTAATAAGTTCGCCATAGCGCCTAGCATACTCGTAATCACCTCTCTTGACAGCCTCAATACCAAGCTTAAATAACAATTCCATACGCTCAATAGCAATAATCCTAATGAGCTTTTCGATGTCTCTATCCTTCCTAGTCACCTTTTGAGCGCCAGCCATTTACACCCCCTAACGCGAATAAAGCTTTTAAGACCTCTCACCATAGGTTTTTACATAGCGCCGCGGTAGTATAGCCCGGTCAAGTATGCGGGCCTCTCGAGCCCGTGACGCCAGCTAATTGGAATGGCGCGGGAGACCCGGGTTCAAATCCCGGCCGCGGCATCAATTTAATAAATTCAAAACTTGCATTTATCTTATGGCGTGTAAGAGATCTCATGTATTATCTAACCTTGTACAACTCTCTCTATAGCTTACACTTAGCAATTTCGTAATTTGGTTTAATGCTAATAGGTTGAAAGTACATTAAGGAAAGTTGAAAGCCATTTAAAGCGAAGTAGACGTGACACAACTATACACGATCATATATACTTGAGTGTAGTATAATCCTAAAGTGGTTCTTTAAATACTGCAGACTGCTTATCCCTCTCTAGATCTCCAGAAAGGACAAACAGCACATACCTCTGGGTGTTTATCTATTCTAGGCCTCCATTCATTATTAATTTGTATTGTGTGCAAAGTAGGTATATCTACATCAAACTTGAGTAGTGTACAAGTACCAGTGACTCTGTCAAAGAATATGCATCTCGCAGCCTTTTCTTTGCCTATAATCATAATATTAGAAATTACTGTGGCTAGATCACGTATATACTCCTCCATCGAACCCTCTCTATTCTTGCTCAATTCCTTGCTTCTCACAATTTTAATCATACTATTACAACCTCACATACATGACTAGCTAAAATTAGATGCAGCAGTATTACCAAATACTAATGCTATTCAAGTAAGATGCTATAAGAACTAAGCCTCAAGACCATAGAATATGGTGACGCTAGATATAACCGCATTAGCTAAGGTTATCAGCGCTTTGGCCCCACATCATGACATCAGAGTTTAGCGTGGTCATCACACTTTGTTTCGGTTCATTAAAAGGTTGCCACACCTAATTTATAAACTCTCCTTTTTATGACTTTAACCTTTGAATGAACTAATTTCTTTAAATTTTTCTCAATAAAGTTACTTAAGCTAGACTAGTTGAATTAGGAAAAAAGGTGTGAGGTGAGAGAATGGTTTTAGGAGCTGTTGTTATACAGGGTATTGGCAGAAATAGCTACATGATTATTAAGGTGAGAAAACTCATAGCATTGAAGAGGTCTCCATACCAAGAAATTATAATTGCAGAGACAGATGATTTTGGAAAGGCCCTTGTTCTCGATGGATACATTCAAAGTTCCGTAAGCGATGAGTATATATACCACGAAAGCCTTGTTCACCCAGCAATGATTTTGCATCCTAATCCAAAGAGAGTACTGATACTTGGTGGTGGTGAAGGAGCAACACTTAGGGAAGTTTTAAAGCATAACACAGTTGAGGAGGCAACGATGGTGGATATCGACAAGGATGTTGTCGAACTTTCTAAGGAGTATTTGCCTGAGATGCATCAAGGAGCGTTCTTTGATCGACGTGCACGTGTAATCATAGACGATGGAAAGAGATTTGTTGAAAGGGAGCTTGAAAAAGGGTCGAAATACGATGTTGTAATAATGGATCTTACAGATCCGTACTCTAGTGAGATAGCAAAGGAGCTTTACACCGTAGAGTTCTTTGAAAAAATTTCGAGAATTCTTAGCAATGATGGTGTTGTAGCTACGCAAGCAGGTTCAAAACATTTCTATGAAGATGTCTATCTAGCGGTGCTCAACTCTGTTAAGCAATCATTCAAGTACGTATTAGAGTACCAGACATGGATCCCATCATTTGGTTATGCATGCAACTTTATAGTAGGGTCAAAAAGCATTGATACCTCAATACTGACCGAGGAATACATAGACAAGGTTCTTAAAGATAGAAATGTTACAACTAGGTTTCTAAATGGTAAGAGCCTGCAAGCATTGCTAAAGCTAGGGGTGTACTAAAGCTATAGAATCTGTTAAAAGTACAAAATCAACCTCTTCTTCTATACTTCAAAACCCTGATCATCATATAGATCACAATCGCAGTATTTATTGCTACAGCCACTATAACAGCCAACAATATTATCAAGATGTTGCTCCTGTTTTCTTGCTCTTGTTGCTTTGGTGTTGTAACGGTCTCAATGCTGTATATCCTTGCTCCACTAATAGCACTACATAACGTTACTGGAGGAATGAAAAGCCCAACTGTGTTGTTGGCTATAAAGCATGTCAATTGTCTTACGCTTTCCAAGTCTATGAGAGTTGCATTGATACTCTCAATTCTAATCGCAATACTAGGTTCAGGAGTTGTAGCGTTGAGAAGTGCATAAATTGATGTGCTCTTCGACACATTTACTTGCTGATAGACCCTTGAGTACCCCAACAACGTGCTTACAATTAATGGTGTAACTAGCTTTGGTATAACAATGTATAGTACGTGTTCAAATGGTAGAAATGGTAGCATTATTGACGAAATATTATGAACCGCATTTATTGATATATTATAGGCTATAGCTAGGGAAGGTAATAAACATAGGAATGCTCTATACGCATTTAGAACCTCTGCAACGTCAATGCCATCTACGTACAGCTCAGTATGTACAACATCACCTAAAATCCTTACGTTAATCCTCACATCCGACTTCATAGGCATGAAATCGAGTACTTCGCATCCTTTAACATTCTGAAGTAGTACAGTGTCATACCTAGACCTATCTATGTAGACATCAATCAGGTCTATAACTGCTGAAAATGTGCCTTTATCCGCCTTAAGCATTAGGACTCCATCAGCTGATCTCACTGCTTCACCAATGTTAAATGCTGGATCCTTCAACACGTCTTTAAGGTACTTACCCAACCATATGGTAATAGCAGCTGGTGTAGCATTGATTTTACTAGCACCCCCAATAATTGATACATTGTATTTCTGCCACTGCATAACTATGTCTCTCGAATCGACTGCTATGTTGCCCTCAACTCTTTCGCTAAGAAAGATTTTGTTGCTTGTAATACTTGTGTTAATTATGTAGTAGACTCTTTCTCTACCAACAAAATATAGCTGAGCATTCATATTTAGCAATGCTGTAGCGTTGCTACTACTCTTTATTATGAAGAACGTGTGTACATAACTAGGTGAGTATGAAAGAAAAATAAATTGGAAAGGATCCGTAGGTATAGAAGAGCCTGATCCAGAGAAGCGCCACGTTATGCTATTACTGCTAACGACTAAATCATTTGGCTGAGCCAAAACTGGTTCAAGGTACATCGAAACAATAATCAGTATTATTAGAGCAACCAAAAGAAATCTTGACTTAACATCAACATACCTATAACTGTTGGTAAATAACATGTATTGCACCTTACTAATATCTGACGTAAGCATATAGCGGATTAAGGTAAATAAGTGTATATAGATTTTTGTTAGATTAGATAAGCCTTCAGCAGTACAATGTTATGAGAAATGAAATGGAGGTAATATCAAAATCGTTTATTTCTCAAGACTTTTATCTCTTTAGGGCTTCTGTAATCCTTCTCATCTCCTCTTGCACCATAGACTCTATATCCCTGGCATGAACTCTTATAAGGTGGAGGTAAAAGCCACGCTTTGTAAATGGCCCTTTTTCACAAAGGTTGCACCATAGTCCACCATTTTTTCTCGCTATTGTTGAAGCAATTCTATCTATTGACTTAGCTAATACAGGCGCTATAGAGGGGGATACAAGATCTTCAAGCGCATACTTCTGTGAAAGCGCTGAAGCTTTTCGAGCCACATACTCAACAAGTTTTTTCATAGCTATCTCGTGCCTCATTCAAAACACCACTGCGCGAGGTCTCAATCAAGATCTTTCCCAAGATTACAATATTTAAGATATTACCCCAGTAAACCTAGCTATCGATATGAGCGTGGCAGGCATGCGTTCACGACAAATTTACGGCACAAAACATGACAAGCCGATGTTATTGTGATGTTGCGCTAGTCCCTAGACAAGGCTCAAACCGCTTAACCATGGTCTTCAGCTCTTCAACTACTGTGTCTAGACCTTTAGATGCGTAAACTGCGTAAGGAATTCTAAGCATGAGTGCTATAGATGTGCAATACTCCCCTATACATACAATCTCTATCCTTCCATCAGAAAAAGGCTCTTGAACTGAAATACTCTTGTAACCAACTCTCACTCTATATACGTCAATAGTGGCATCAATCGCTTGTGGCCCTAACTCGCATGGATAGAGATCGACAATAATAATGACATCGTTTCCTTCAAAAATAAAAACAGCTTTCCTGTGCTCCTCAATAAAGACTTCTGTGTAGCTCATTTTAACTCATTTCTTGGTTGCTCTACAGGTTTTATCCTTGAACTACAAGTGTTAGCTCCGTACCGCAGAAGGGGCATTTACCATGAAGCTTCCTAGCATCTGCTTTACAATAATATATGCCATATTTTGGCCCACACTTGGGGCACCAATACACTATATCATCGCCTAGGTATAGCTTCTTTGCGCAAATGCTACATTTCACTTCATACCATCCCTTATGGCCTGTTGCCCACGCACCTCTAGGTCTTAGCATTGCTTTAACACCAGCTCATTACTTTTGTAGAATCACTACATTAAAGTTTGCATGTGGGGAAATATAAGCTGAGATGCGAAAACCTTTTGTGTGACTAAAGAATGGTTGAGATAAATATACTCTCATTTTCAGATACACATGGAGTACAGCACTTACCTTTGTTGGTTTCATCGCTTAATGCATTACATAGCAGGGACTTAGACCTGGTTGTGATGGCGGGGGATATAGCTGATAGAGGTAGAGTAGAATCTGTTTCTCCAACAATAGAGGCTTTGAGGAGGTTCTTTAAAGACTTTTTAAACGTTCCTAAGATTGTAGCGGTATTTGGGAACGAGGAGTATATGGGTTCTGAGGAGCTGTTTATAAAGAGGTTTAAGGAGGTTGTATGGATAAACGATACCTACATCAAAATAAATGTGAAGGGGGTTGATATATGCATTGTTGGTAGTAGAGGTGTTTTGAAGAGGCCTACGCAATGGCAAGAACGAAACATTCCAAACATTCGTGAGATATATAGTCAGAGGTTGCGAATGCTGGCTGAAAATATTGCCACATGTAGGCAGCTAGGGTACTACACTATTCTAGTAACTCATTATGCGTCGACCTATGTTACAGTATATGGCGAAAGCCCTGCTATTTATCCGTATTTGGGGTACCCAATAATTGAGGAATTGAATGTAAAGCCGCATATGGCGATACATGGTCATGCCCATAATGCTACGAGGCTTGAGGCTGTAGTTGATAGAGTTAGGGTATACAACGTGGCTTTGCCAGCGAGAAAGGGTGTTACATTGATTAAGGCGCTGATTTGACTAGGTATAGAGATGCAAAGATTATGTAGGGCATTGCATAGCTTAGATCCTTGCCAGCCTTTCTATACGAAATATCAAGCTTCAGCAAATCTTGAAGTTGCGCCTTAGCAAGGTTAATTGATTGTGGTAGGGCTTCTCTAACAGTCTCAATGAATGTTAACGAAAGTGCCGTGTTTATGTTGCGTGTAATCTTAAAGTAGTTTTCAGCTGATGCAATTATTGATAGCACTTTCTGTTGATTAGCTAAAGGTTCGAAAACCTTCATATGCCTTGCCATTAGAGAGAAGAGATCTGCTAGGTTCATACCCTCCATAACTGCTCTTCTCTCTGAAAGCTCAAGCAAGTCTAGAACTCTAGCATATTCTCCGCCAACGCTTCTCAAAACCTTAATTAATTCACTTGTTTCATCTGCTGGTACATAAAGCAGTGCTTGGTACAGCCTCCGAAGAGCCTCACGAAAATCTCTAACTATAACATCAATTAATGCATCAAGATATGATGAGAACACGGAATGTATTGCAAGTGCGACATTCGCTCGAAACCCCATATCCTGAACAATTATAGAGATCCCCCTAGCCATTGTTTTCCCTATCTCTAGGCTACCTATACTCCTATCTCCTCTTCTAAACTCACTGACTATGTTAGCAACATGACTGTAGAGTGATACTGCAGGAATAAGTGTAGAGAGTATGCAAATCTCGTAGTCCTCTGAAGGGTATAGCCTATGAGGCGCCGCTACCTTGGGATAACTACTGCAAGCGTAAAACAGCGCCTTGATAACGTCTATTAACAACAATTAACACCAAACCATGTATTTTGAGTCACTACTTAATAACCTTGTCGCTGTAAGGAAGGTACATATGGTTGTTAAATATGTTGCAGCTAATTTTTTCGGTAACGCAGCTTGCATATGCAATCTATGTGTTTGAAAACCCTTCTATAGCATTAGCTCTAGCACCACTCGCACTTCTAAACATTATGGTCAATAGCGAATACATTATAAAGGTGCCAGGCACAAACATAGCGTTCAATGTGAAGGGCGCCTTAATACCCATTGCATCGGCAATCATAATAACCTTAGCAAGACCTCTAAACGGAGCCTACGATACTGTAATGGTGCTAGTAGGTCTTGCCACAGCTCTTTCATCGGCTTGCACAATGCTCATGGAAAGGATGATAGCCATAAACGTAGCTGTCTATGTATCGCTTCACTACTTAGCGTCTAACATCTTATTCGCAGGCAATTCCCTACTGCCTGCCACACTTCCATTGTCAGTATCGCTAGGAGTTGTTGTAGGTTCAGACATTTTTCACTACTTGCATGTAGCAAGAAAGAGCAGCGTAACTCTAGTTATTGGTGGGGCTGGGGAGCGAGACGCAATATACCTCTCTACACTTATAATTCAATTACTTGAGATAGTTAGCAAATTATTATCACCTTATATTCCAGCTAAACTATGACTGCGCAGGAACTTAGCGCTACACAACTGATGATGATTTATGAGAGTGGGTGTTGTTGCCGATAGGCCTGTGCCTCCCTGGAGTGCGAGACAGATAATACTCGCTCTTGAACAGATGGGTGTAGAAGCAGTCTATTTAAGGCCCTCCGATATTACTTCACTCATTGGCGACATACACAGTGTGATGCTAACAAGCACACTAAGGCCTGCAGAGCTAGATGCTGTTATACTTAGAGACTTAGGTGTTGTAACAACTGTTGAGATGTTCCTACGTAGAGTAGATGTGTTTAGACATATGGAGTTGCTAGGAGTACCTGTAGTAAATCCCGTTGAATCCTACATAACAGCTAGAGACAAGTTCATGAGCCTTTGCCTCCTAAGCAAGGCGGGAGTTCCTATACCCAGAACAATCGTTGTAGAGGATTATTTCACAGCAATAAGAGCTGTAGAAATGTTTTCAAGGGCTGTGATAAAACCTCTCATAGGTAGTCTAGGACTTGGTATACTAAGAGTTGACAACCCAGACATGGCTTACACCATAAGCAAAACGCTCGCCCAAATAAAGCAGCCCATATATGTGCAGGAGTATGTAGAGAAGCCAAATAGAGACATAAGGGTACTGGTAATAGGCGATGAAATTGTTACAGCATATTATAGAGTGCAGACCTCGCCCCAAAACTGGAAAACAAACATAGCACAGGGTGCAATAGCGCAACCCATAGAAAAACTTGATGAAGAATTGAAAGAGTATGCTTTCAAAGCCCTTAAGGTGCTGAACCTATACTATGCCGGTATAGATTTTGGTGAAACCAAGAATGGTTACGTACTCTTTGAAGTAAACGCGGCTCCACAATGGAGAGGAATTCAAAGGGTTACCGGGATAAACCCTGCAAAAAAATTGGCTGAGCTCGTTATTAGGCTTGTAAAGAAGTGAACAATGCTTAGATGAAGAGAAGTAAACCGGCTGAGAACACTACGTTAGGTATGATGAGAAGCTCTCGCTCGGATAGAAATCCCCTTTTGAAACCTTAAAGTTGCTGAATAAAAAAGATAGTGAATGGCGGTAGAAACCCCTTACCTTTTTATTACCATTACTTTTCCTTCTCCTCAATGAACACTATGTTCTCAGGTTTAAAACCAAACTCTTCAATAAGTATCTTCTTTATCTTTGTCCTGTGATCTCCCTGAATCTCTATTCTACCATTCTTTGCAGTTCCACCTGCAGCAAGCTTTGATTTTAAGTAGGATACAAGCTTCTTAAGATCAAATACTTTCTCGTCTATGCCTTCTATTACAGTCACTACCTTGCCCATTTTTCTATGCTCTAACCTTATTTTCACGACTTGTGATTCTAGTTGCAGTTGTTCACAAAGCTCTGGTGGTAAACCTGCACAGCTAGATTCTAAATCCATCTGATTGCGTACCCGCTAAGAGTTTTGAGAAGCACAGCTTAAAAGCGTGCTTGAGAATAGCTTCTCAGTAAATTCAGTAAATCAAGTCTTCAACATAAACAGTTTTATGGGGGTGCGAAGAAGTGGTTAAGTATATATGTTTGCGATGCGGAAGAGAATTTGATGAATCACAGCTAGCTGTTATGATGACTGTTAGATGCCCTTACTGCGGCTATAGAGTAATTGCAAAAGCTAGAGGTGGTGAAGTAAAGGTTATTAGAGCAGTATAACGTATTTCTAGAAGTTTTATAGCCTTGTAATCTGTTACCCTTTTTGCTGCGTCTTCTCTTCTGGTTTTTCCTCCTTCTTCTGTTCCTCTACACCACCCTTAAGATCAATAATTTCTTTTGCTTTCTCCTTCTCCTTCTCTGTCAGCTCTTCGCTCAAGAGTGTGATCAACTCCTTATACCTATTTCTAACGGTTACTTCAGTAACTCCTGATGCCATTGCAATCTCTTTCTGAGTTCTTCGTTCATCATTCAGCAGAGCTGCTATGTAGACTGCTGCTGCTGCTACTCCTGCAGGATCCCTACCTGCTGTAATTCCCTTCTCCCTAGCTTTTTGTATAATCTCGATGGCTAGCTTAACTGTGGAACCGCTTAAACCAAGTATAGATGCTATACGTTGGGCATGCTCAGCTGCGTCAACCACAGGTATTTTTAGGTTAAGCTCTCTAACAAGCATTCTATAACATCTTGCAATCTCCTTCCTAGCACTCTTAGAGTACTTTGCTATCTCATCAAGCGTTCTAGGAATGCCATGAATTCTACAAGCAGCGTACAGAGCTGCTGCAATCATGCTATCTATGGCCCTACCCCTTACAAGCTCTCTCTCCACAGCCCTCCTATATATTATTGCTGCCTCCTCTTTAACGCTCCTAGGAATGTTTAGTTGCTCAGCTAACCTCTCAAGCTCCTCAAGAGCCTGCAATAAGCTTCTCTCAGCTGCGCTCTGAACCCTCATTCTGCTATGCCACTTCCTAATCCTTATCATCTCTAACCTCTTCCTCAAATCAATTTTCCTACCAGCACTATCCCTATCATACCAGTCTATAATTGTTGAAAGACCGCTATCATGGAAAGCTATGTTTACTGCCCCTCCAGCTCTACTTCTTCGCTCCCTTTCCTCAGCAGTGAAAGCTCTCCACTCAGGACCTCTATCAATCACATGCTCAGCAATTACCTCTCCAGTATCAGCACATATCCACTCTCCTCTAACCTCATCGTAGATAATGTTGCCACTAGGGCACTTAGAGATAATGTCCTCTTGAGAAGGCTCAGAAGGCCTTATAACCATATAGCAACGCCTATAAACTTAGCTTTAAAAGTACTTATAAGCCTTTTTGCAAAATAAACAAAAAATTGCTCTACATCTCACCAAATACGCCTAAAACATCATCACATATGTTATGTTATTGAATGTGCTATTGAGTCTTATTCAGCAAAACTTTTATAAGTATGCGAGAATAGTGTAAGTGTGATTGAGATAAGTAGCCGGGTCGTCTAGCGGCCAAGGATGCGGGGCTCTGGCCCCCGTGACCGGGGTTCGAATCCCCGCCCGGCTACCAACAATTTGCTCCACCTCCTAACTTTTTAAGTATTAGCCCTGCAACCTCAATTATAATCTTAGCACCGAGAAATGCTGTGATTTCTGACTTATCGTAGGGAGGGGTTATCTCAACAATATCTAAAGCATAAACGTGCTCATCAACAACTCTTGATATCAACTCAAAGAATTCTGTAGGAGTTGCTCCAAGAGGTTCTGGTGTCTGTACTCCTGGGGCATAGGCAGGGTCTATAAAGTCTATATCAACTGATACATACTTGGGTCTAGATCTGCATACCTCTATTACCTTACTAACTTCCTTGATTTTATCCTCTGTAACCCTTCCAACAACCTTTACCACCTCAAGCCTGCTTCTATCACTTGCCTTGATATATTCTATCTCCTCTCTGCTCACAGCCCTAGCCCCAATCAGAACTACTTTTCCGGGCTTTGCCTCTTCAATAATTCGCCTAAGCACCGATGCATGACTATACCTAGAGCCTAGATACTCATCCCTGAGGTCGGCGTGTGCGTCGAAGACTATCAGACATGCATCGCTGTACATAGATGAAAATGCCTTAAATGCTGAAAGCGTTACTGTGTGTTCTCCCCCTATTATGAACACCCTTTTGCCGCTTTCCAGAATCCCTCTAACTACGCTTTCTATTCTCTTCATAGACTCTATAATGTCGCCTGGTGCAATAACAATATCGCCAGCATCGTGAAAGCCTATAGCCTCCATATCTATGTTTGATAATGCTGTACAGAGTTCTAGAGATCTGGAAGCCTCTCTTACTGCTCTAGGAGCTTCACTTGACCCTCCTCTATATGATGATGCCATGTCTAGGGGTGCTCCAACAACAACAAAGAGGGCTTCATTAAAACCTTTTGTGAAACCTGTAAAGCTATACCTATTCTCTGTCTTAGCTAGGTACACATGGTTAAAGCTCATCATAGTCAGCACAATATAAAAAGTGAGACACCACTAAAATATATACGCTAATTAATAGGTGAGGGTGGCGAACGCTGTCATCAAAGTTTGAGAAAGTAATGGATTATGCAGTTAAAGCAGGGTTCATGTGGCAGTCCTTCGAGATTTATGGAGGGCAAGCAGGGTTTTACGACCTTGGACCTCTAGGGGTGCTGCTGAAGAACAACATTATTGAGCTCTGGAGGGAGTACTTCGTAAAGCAACACCAAGATTTTGTCGTAGAGATTGAGACACCTATAATAACGCCTGCAGTAGTGTTTAGAGCAAGCGGACATGAGGAGAACTTCACTGATTACGCTACGGAGTGCTTGCAGTGCCACAGAATATTTAGAGCAGATCACCTAGTGGAGGAAAAGCTGGGTATAAATGCAGAAGGGCTAAGTGCGGAAGAGCTTGAGGAGCTGATTAGGAAGCACAACATTAGATGCCCTGTCTGCGGAGGACCTTTAAGTAATGTGCACAAGTTTCTGCTACTCTTCCAAACATATATAGGGCCTTACTCACCATCAAACCTAGCTTATTTAAGGCCTGAAGCTGCGCAAGGAATGTTCATAAACTTTAAACGCGTCTACGATCTAATGAAGAGGAGGTTACCCTTCGGTATAGCTCAAATAGGGAGGGTTGCTAGGAACGAGATCTCGCCAAGGCAAGGCCCTGTAAGGCTTAGAGAGTTCACAATTATGGAGATAGAGTTTTTCTACGATGACACAAACCCGCAGTGCGATATTCTCTACGAGAGGTGCTCTGATGAGAGACTCAACATCTTGAGAGCTGAGGATAGGGAGCGAGGCAACGATAAACCCATACAGATTCGTGTTGCTGAAGCCGTTGAGGAGAAGATTATAATGAGTCCATGGCTCGCCTACTGGATGTGCATAGCAAAGCGTTTTGTCAATGCCTTAGGGGTGCCAGACGATAAGATGTATTTTGAGGAGAAGCTTGCAAAAGAGAGAGCCCACTACTCTAAACAGACCTTTGATCAGATGGTGATTGTTGATAAATGGGGCAAGCTAGAGGTTTCAGGACACGCATACAGGCATACATATGACCTTGAAAGGCACATAATGTTTAGCAAGGCTGATCTTTACGCAATTAGGCAGCTTAAGGAGCCCAAGACTGTGACCAAAACCATTATTGAATATGATAAGAATGCTATACTCAGCATCTTTGGCTCAAAAGCGCCACAGGTATTCAAAGCCCTAGCAAAACTATCACAAGAGGATTTGGCAAAGATACTGAGTCAGACAAACAGCGATACCGTAACTATAAACGGTATTGAGGTGCCGAGATCTGTTTTCAGGGTTAGGACTGTTGAGGAGAAAATATGGGTAGAGAGGTTTGTGCCGCACGTATCTGAGCCATCATTTGGTGTAGAGAGGCTTATGTACGTAGTTCTCGAGTATGCATATACGGAGGATGAAAAGGGGAGAGTTGTTATGAGATTCCCGAGGAGATTGGCGCCGATAAAGGTTGGTGTAACACCCTTAGTCGATAGAGAGCCTCTGGAGAGTATAGCACGTAGAATTTACAACGAGCTCAAGCAGCATTACTACACAATTTACCTGGAGGGGGGCTCTATAGGTAAGAAGTATGCACATGCAGATGAGCTGGGAGTGCCATTCGTTATAACAGTAGATTATGACACACCTCAGAGAAACGATGTTACTGTAAGGGATAGAGACACAAAGAAACAGGTAAGGGTGCCGATAAGCGATGTGATTAAGGTTATTGATGCAGGGCTTAGCGGCACTGATATAACAACACTAGGCTACCCAGTGATTGAGTATCGTGAGGATAAGGAATAGCAGTACTTTTTACTCCTCACACCACATAAATCTAGTCGGCTTCAGCATAAACATGTGGCAATGAATTGTGTGAACCTCTATGAACGGCGAACAAGAAGCTACTCATGCAAATGAGAAAGCTGAGGAAGAGAAGCCTGAAAAAGTGGATATAAAGAGGCTCATATCTGTCATACCTCCAGCTACTGAGTTATTTGGAAAGAGACAGGGAGGACCCAAGGAGAAGAGAATAAGGCTTCTATACGATGAATCTGTAGGCGAGGAAGAGGCAAAGATCTCGCCTACACTTGCCAAGGAATTGGGAATCAAGGATTTTGTAGAGGTTAGTGTTGCAGGCAAAAAAAGATTTAGACTAAAGGTTCGCATAGATGAGAATGCCTCGCCAAACTATGTCTATGTAAACCCTGAGCTCATGAAAAGAAATGGTGTTGCAAACAACAGCATATGTACTGTTCGTGCTGCGTAATCCTACTACATCTCTACAAAGATGCAGACGGCTACATTCTGACATGGCTTCTCAATAAAACATTTATATAACTCACACTAAATAGCAAAGTAAACAGAGGCACGTAACAATCTCTGAGAGTGGCATGACTATGGCTAGCGACATTTTAGAACCTGGTGAAGAGCGTATACAGCTCTCGCTTAGCGAGGAGAATATATTGGAGAGTCTTAGAAATGCTTCGGTAAGGTCTGCTGAGCTTGTAAACGAACTTTTGAGTGTTGCTACTGATCTATTTGCTTCAAGGTTTGAGAACGCGAGGATTAGGATTCAGAAGGCTTTCGCGCTTTACGATATGTGTAGAGATGGTGTTGAAAAGGCCTTTACATACCTTGCAAAGGTCTCGTTATCCCTTACATACGCTACTCACTACATGCAGGTGCTCAACACATTTAGATCACTTCTTCACCAGATCCAGAGACTCCTACTACATCTCCTAACAATAGATCAGAACGTTGTAAGTACTAATCCAGAAGCTATAGTTGTTATGGAGAAGTTTGTTAAGCTACTCAGTAGCTACTTTAATTCATTAACATCTCTCTTGAATTCGTATTTAGAGCATTCGCCAAAAGCTGATACTGCTTTGGAAGATCTTGCAAATGCTTCAAGAGAGATAGAGACATACATACGTGAGCTAGCTTTTGAAAAGCAAGGTATTGAATTACCAACCCTGATAGCTCTAAATATGGAAGAAGTTGCGTTCAATGCTATAGATCTTTACGAGGCTTTACTATGTCTACACCTAGCCAGGAAAAGCTGAGGATTGAGGTAAGGATTCACGGTTTAAGGGGTATAGTGCCCGATATTGATAAATCGATTCAACTCTTCAAGGCATTTATAGGCAAGCCTCTCGGAGTTTCAAAGCCTGACCCAAATGCTGTGTATAGGCTTCCCCTTGTTCTATCACCATACGAGACTCTGTACCTCTGCGAAAAAGGCTTGATTGAGCCTGTCCTAAATGGTCAGGTAATAGACTGCAAAACCCTGCAAAAGCATTTTGAAAGCCTGATACCCGACTTCGCAAAGAAGTATGCAGTATTTGCAGATCTTACACAAAAAGGATACATACTAAGGGGCGCCATGAAATATGGAGCGGACTTTGCAGTGTACGAGCTTGGGCCAGGGCTTGAGCATGCACCCTATGTTGTTACAGTCGCCTCATCGAATACAAGACTTCGTGCTGTAGATATTGTGGGGCTTGGCAGGCTAAGCCACAGTGTTAGAAAGAAGTCTGTCCTGGCAATAGTCGACGATAAGGGTATCGTGAGCTATATAGTTTTTAAATGGGTTAAGACATAGAGTAAAAACGTGCTTTCCGCATCTCGTACTCGTGTATGGTGAGCCTTTTGGGAAATCGTGCAGAAGGTAGCGATACTAGAAAACCTCAAGATAGAAAAATGCCGAAACCCTCTACAAGACACCAACCACGCACACAAGCACCGAAGAAGGAGGAAAGAAGAGAGGAAAGATCAGCAGCAAAGCAAGAGGCCTTTGCACAGTATAGGAGACCTGTAAGGAGGGAAGAAAGAGCATCTAGAGCTCAACAGCCTCCACCAGAACACATAGCAGAGCAGCATGATAAACTCACACCAAAACCTATTGACACAATGTGTAATCCTGCATGCCCGCTATTTAGGTGCACCAAGAAAGCCATAATAATAAAGCTTGTTAATGGAAAGCCTGTGCCTTGGTGTACATGGGTAAATGATGTGTGTATAGGGTATAAATGCCAGTATGCCTCATGTAGTGCTAGGTACATGCTTCCTGATGGAAGATGTGTAGCGGCGTTAAAGACTAGAGAGAAAGAGGAGGACGAGTTCCTCAAAGAGCTTGAGAAAGAGAAGGAAATAAATAGCTTAAAGAACGTCCTTAGTAGAAGAGGTCTTAACAAAGACCTTGAAGAACTACTCTAACAATTCAATAGCATTTTCTTCGTCAAATCCTTAACAAACTCTACACCTCACCAAAATTGCCCTACATATATTGATGTTATCCTCCATTAGGTGTAGCAGGAAGCAGAAGATGATTATCAGTCCTGCGCGAGCCTATCATTCCTTTGTAGTCAACCCTTTCGAGCCTCATCACTGTAAGAAGGAATAGGCGCCGGGGGGAGGATTCGAACCTCCGACCACGGGGTTAACAGCCCCGCGCTCTACCAGCTGAGCTACCCCGGCGCCGCAAGCCCCAAGAAATATATTTTAGGTACTCTGCTCTCAGGCTAAAAGCTTATTGTGAAATATGCGTATTGCTTACAAAGGTTGCTTTGCGCAACTTTATGTAGTGCGCCATTATGAGCCCATAAATCGGTGCTGTAAGTGGATCTGTGTTGATTCTGACGTGAACTACGTGCTTTGGCTGGATGCGGGCTCTTAGTATATGTGCAAGTTCTTCGCGTACAATGTGCTCCTCTGCTGATGTATAGAATAATGCTGTTGCTTCTGGAATGGCTTGCCAAATCATTGATGCTTTATCGATTGTTGTGTATATATATCCTAGCTCGCTGAGCTCTTCACCAACCGATAAGAGTGAGTGTGTCACCACAACGGTTCTGCACTTCTCTACATCTTCAACAGTTTTGCTGTAAACCTTTATCATATCCTCAACTACGCTCGCTACGCTGACTTCGTTCTCCAACCTCTTAATGCGCTTAACATCACTATTCATAGCTAAGCCAAGCTTTATGCTGGCTAGGCTAACTGTAAGCCTGTACATGGATGCCTCTATCTCTATAGAGCCCTCCAAAACCTGTTGAAGAGGTCCTGAAGCAAGCGATAGAGGTCTTGGAACTATGAGTAGCGTATCGAGCCCTAGAATTCTTGAGGCGTAAGCAACTCTGTTGAGGCAGCCAATGCTGTGAGGGGAGGTGAGGACTATGCTCACCTCTAAACCTTCGCTTATGTATGGTAGTAACATGTTAGACGCGTAATCCCCGTTGACAACCACTATGTTTATATTCTCGTTTGCAAGCCTTAGAACGGTCTCAAGATGGTGTGCAACGCCTTCTGATGCCCCGCAAAAAAGTATTGCTACTCGCTCTTTACCGTGCAACCTCGTTAGAAGCTCCTTCGCTAAGGTGTTTGATGCCTCCTCGCTGAGCTCTACATCCCTTACCAGCTTCTTCATCAGCTCTATGTCTCTTCACCGTACTCCTCCTCACTGAGGAGCTCAAGGAATAGCTCTTTGTAGTACTCCTCTTTCTCGTGCTCTATCTCCTCCTTGCTCCTACCAATCTTCTTACCTTCGCTGACAACTGACGTAGTCTTGATCCTGTCAGAGGATGTTGTTGACTGACCTTTTGTGTACTCCTTACTCTGTGGAATGAGTTCGTAGCCGCACTTGCTGCATCTGAGGACTGTTGTGCCGTCCTCTCTCTTAACAGGCATTAAGAGTCCTCCGCATCTTGGACAGAACTGCATGCAGCTCACCATAAGCTATTGTTGCGAGTACCTAACGTTTTTGTATTTCCCGATTAATAAACTTTGCCGTTAGAAAAAGTGTTGATCAGACTCTGGCGTCTTCCTCATCCTGGGCTCAGCGGTAATACCACTCATCATCTGGCTAGCCTATTCACTCTGTAGAACTCTATAACTCTTTTGCTTAACTCGGCAATATCCTTCTCTAGGCATTCACTGCACACAATCTTTCCATCAACAAGCGTTAGGATTATCCTAACCTTGCTCTTGCCACAATCAATGTAGCTAGACTCCTTCACAAGCCCTGCAAGTGCAAAGCCCTCTAAATCGTATATGCTTAGTGTTTCCTCACACGAAGCTTTGCCCACGTTGCATCGCCTAGGCCTAGATCTGGGGCAGCGGCTCTATACCTAGTATCTGGAGGCCTGTGGATATAACCCTATTTACTGCATAGACGAGCAATAGCTTTGCTGCTCTAATGCTCTCTTTCGGCTCTGTAATTACGGGCTCTTCGTCGTACCAGCTGTTGAACTCGTCTGCTAACTTGAGTAGGTAGACTGCGAGTGTTGAGGGGTCTAAGCTTCTGTAGCTTGCTAGCATGGTTTCGGGGAACTGCGCTACTAGCTTTACTAATCTCCATCTTCTCTCATGCTCCGCGAACCTCCTATCCATAATCTCTAGAAGCTTGCTCCAGCTGAGCTCTATGCCCACTTCCCTAGCTTTCCTGAATATGCCTTCGGTTCTGGCATATGTGTAGAGGAGGTATGGTGCTGAGTTCTTCTCGAAGTCTAGGACAAGGGACCAGGAGAACTTTACAGGTCTTGATGGTGTTACAGATAGTAGGTAGAACCTGACTGCTGCAACACCCATCTTCTCAGCAACTTCCTGTGACTGGCTTCCTCTCTTCTCAAGCTCTACAAGAACCCTTCTCTTAGCCTCGTCCAGAACCTCATCGAGCGTTACTATCCTTCCACGTCTAGAGCTCATCTTCACCCCCTCCATACTGACCATCTCATAGCTGTAGTGCAGAAGGTTCTCAGCCTCTCTTGTGAAGCCGAGCATGTAGAGTGCTAGCCTTAGCTGAGCCTGGGCAAGGGTCTGCTCAGCAGCAATAACGTTTATCACTCTATCAGCGTTGAACTCCCTGAACTTCTTCAAGGTGTAGGCTATGTCCCTAACGGTGTAGAGTGTTGTTCCATCGCTCCTCATTATCACTAGTGGGGGTACCTCAAGGTTCTTTGGTATTCCAAGTCTTGCCCTGAGCTCTGGGCTGTCAATAGCTTTGAAGTCTACTGCTAGTGCACCTTTGTGAACTGTTGCTACTTTCTTCAGCATCTCTATAACCTTTGCTACCTCACCGCTCCAGACTAGATCGCTTTCCCAGTCCCACACCTCTATCTCTGCACCAAATCTTCTTAACGTCTCCTTAAAGCCCTCGATGCACTTCTCAACAATGCTTCTAACAAGCTTCACTGTCTCTGGTTCTCCAGCCTCGTATGATTTCATAATCTTTGATATCTCTTCTTCGAAGTCTATGTCCCTAGCTTTCTCAGATATTGCTGTGAATATGTCTGGAGCTATCTTTGAAAGTCTTGCTGCATCTGCTAGTAGCTGATCTAGCTCTTCCTGAAGCCTTTTACTCTCCTCACCTGTTGCCGTGGCAAGCCTCTTTTTAATGCTTTGGATATCTGCTAGAGTGCTTGTAACTGCGTATACCAGCCCTATGAAGTGATCTGGCTTCATGTTGTCAGGTAGCTCAACTTTGCCGAGTAGCTTGAAGCCTAGTGCGACAACAGCTGTTTGCCTGCCTACATCGTTTATGTAGAACCTTGTCTGCACCTCATTACCAAAGCTCTTCAGGATCTTCGCTATGAAGCTACCTAGCGCAGCGTTTCTTGCTGCACCTATGTGTAGCGGGTGTATTGGGTTTGCTGATACATACTCCACTACAATTCTTTTAGGCTTCTCCTCCCTACATATGCCGTAGTCGGGATACCCCACAACGTTCTCTAGAGTTGTGTAGGCAAATTCCTCTCTGTTCAGGTAGATGTTTAGGTATATGCCGCTAAGCTGGGCTCTGGAAACTAAGCTGCACCTGGTAATCGTCTTGGCGGCTTCCTCTGCCTGAGCCTTGCTGATGCCTGCTTTTGGGAGAACTAGTGTGTAATCACCAAAGCCCTCCTTAGCAACTTCAAGACTGGCTACCACAGCGTTTATGGGTAGTCCAGCAGCGCTGGCTATGCACCCCCTAAGCCTGTCAATAGGGTTAAGGCACATCATTATACCACTCCAAACTGTACAAGAGGATCCTCGAAGTCGACAGGCAAAGGCTTTCCAGCGGCAACTATCTCATCATACCTCCTCTCAAGGAATGAAATAAACACAGTACAGCCCTCGAACCTACCATCAACAGTACACTTCTCGCCAAGTTTAAGGAAGCACAGCTTTGTCTTCCTATCGAAGAATGGGCATATCTTGTGATGAGACTTAGCGCTCTTAATCATCTTCTGAACCCATGACTTCTTACTCTCTCTCTGAACCAGCTGACGTGATGATGAAGACTGTGACTGCTCCCCCACCTGCTTATCAAGCTTTTCACCATTGCCCACCATTATAACTCCACCTGGCTACCAAAGCCTATCACACTAAAACTCCAAATCTCTGTACTAAAAGGGTTAGAGTTAATATAGCGCTATGCCTGCATTGCCTAGAGCCCTAGAAGCAAAACTGGAGGTAGCACATCCCTTAACAAGCAAAACATGAAGCAACAAATCAGCACTAGGAGAAGCACAAAACAGGGACATAAATCATCATTGAATTACTTGAGGTAGAACCCTCGATGAGCACCGCGCAGGCCTGATTATACCCGGTTCCCCGCCCCTAGCCGCGTCGGGCGATTGGGAGCGGTGGGCTACACCCCTCGGGGCATACGCCCCTCGGGGCTTACACCCCCGCCCCATCAACCCCGTCTTCTACGGGAGCCCTCCTCCCGGGCATTACGCCCGGGAACGGCCGCCTCTTTTCGGGGAGGGGTTCCCGCTTAGATGCTTTCAGCGGTTACCCCCTACGGCGTAGCTACGCGGCCTACACCCTGTCGAATGGCCGCTACACCAGAGGCCGCGGCGACCCGTTCCTCTCGTACTGAGGTCACCTTCCCCTCAGGCGGCCAACACCCCCCGTGGGTAGAGTCCGACCTGTCTCACGACGGTCTAAACCCAGCTCACGTTCCCCTTTAATGGGCGGGCAGCCCCACCCTTGGGGGCTGCTGCACCCCCAGGATGGGAAGAGCCGACGTCG
>JAPWUB010000012.1 GCA_028275745.1 Desulfurococcales archaeon
ATAGGTTCTGGGCATTCAAGTATTGCAACAGGTCCTTTCATCATTCTCTCGCGTGGTGGAAGTAAGCCAAGCTTTTCAAGCTCATCTAGTTCTATAACTCCTGTTTCCCTAAACCTTTGCCTCTCCACAGGGATCACCCAAAGGAAACAGGAGCTGGGAATTTCTTTCTTAATTCCTCAAGCTCCTCGTCGCTTACCGTAACCATTTCCTTTCCTTTCCTAGCCCTTGCAAGTAGTGGTGAGGCTCTGTACTCCTCCCATAGAAACTTAAGCACCTTTTCAGCCTCTTCAATAGCTTGACTAGCCTTTGTTGAATCACAAAGCTTTGATGCAATAGCAAGGGAAGCGATTCTCCCTTCAAGTATTGCAGCTGTTGCCTCCTCTACCCCTGAAGCATCACCTGCTATAAACATATTCCTAACCGTTGTCTCCAGATATTTATTCCTCACTGGTACTAACCCGCCAAGCTCAGGCACATACTTAACTACAGCTCCTGCCTGTACAGCAAGTCTGGAGTCTGGTTCTAGACCTACAGCCAGAACTACTATGTCTACATCAAACTCTTTCTCTGTTCCCGGAACAAAGTTAAACTTATCATCAACAGCTGTTACCACAGCCTTTCTCGCTCTAGTATCTCCCTCAACATACTTTATTGTGTGTCTCGTTAGGATGGGAACTCCCAATCTCCTAACCTTAGCTGCATGCACAAACCATCCACCGATCTCAGGCATTATCTCAACTATTGCTTGAACCTTTACACCTGCTTGAAGCATTTGATAAGCAACTATTAAGCCAACGTTGCCAGAGCCCACGATAAGTGCGCTATCACCTGGCTTTACTCCGTACTCATTCATAATTGTTTGTAGTCCTCCTGCACCAATAACGCCTGGAAGGTCATTATTTGGGAAATCTAAGTACCTCTCCTGAGCACCAGTAGCGACGATTAGTGCTCGAGGCTTTATGATGTAGTGCTTATCCTCGCTTACTGCACCTACGTAACCTCCTCTAAACACACCATAAATGCTTGCTCCTGTAATAACTCTGATGTTATTACTTGCCATTATCTTCTTTATGTATTCCTCAGCTATCTGAAACCCTCTGTACCCACCAAATAACTCAACATTACCAAAGAACTTATGGGTCTGCTTTACTAGCTGACCTCCAAGCTTGTAGTGGTTCTCAACTATAACAACGTTTAGACCATACTTAGCAGCTGTAATGGTTGCTTCAAGTCCTGCAGGACCGCTACCAACAACAAGAACATCTGTCTCAATATTCTCTCTAACCACCTGCTTTTCCATACCTTCAGCTACTGGCGCCTTATCTAAGGAGCCCCATCCACGCTGCCTCTCAACAACTATACCATCCTTAACTGGGTATCGGCATGCCCTAACATTCGGAATACCATTGATTGACATTAGACAACTACTGCACTTACCAATCATGCAGAAAGCTCCGCGTGGTCTACCCAGCTTGGGACTCCAACCAAACACATCTACGCCTACAGCATATAGTGCTACAGCAACACTCTCCCCCTCATAAGCCTCAATAGGTTGACCTTCAAAGTAGAATACAACCTTTCTTCCACGATGGAAAGACAGTATTGGATGCTCATATATTCTCCTATCTATTTGTGGCAATAACTCACCACCAAACAATGTATGAATAAAACCTCAGATTATAGCATTAAAACGTTGGATTAAAAAGTTTTAAACCATACATTCATTAGAGCCAATACCGCCACCTTATCATAACAAAACATGTTTAAACATTAGCACCGGACTGTTTTAACGCATATACCACTATATGAATCACATATGAATCTATACTGACCTAGGCTTGAAGCATTCAAAAGATTAAAATTTTAAAATAGGTAGGTCTAAAATTGTTGAGAACAACTAATTTGAGGTTTTGTCAGTAGTGATGAAGCACACAAACCTTTATGGCTATTTAGATCAGCTTAAAGTTGTTGTGCTTATTGAGAACAGCACTTCGTTTAGGAGCCCTCTACTAGGAGTTCATGGAATTTCGTACTTTGTTGAAGCACGAAAGGACTCCACAGTAATGCGCCTACTTATTGATGTTGGTCAGAACCCTGATGCCTTACTTTACAATGCAAGAATCCTAGGAATAGATCTAGCCAGCGTCAACGCTATTGTGCTTACGCATTGCCACTATGATCATACCCAAGGTCTTGTAACAATTCTTAGAGCTATCGGCAAGAAAAGAATTCCAGTTATTGCGCACAAAGATATCTTTAGGCCTAACTTTAGTGTGGAGCCCTACTTAAGGTATACCGGTATGAGTTATGAAGATTCTGCAGAGAAAATTGCTGAAAACGGAGGCGTACTACTGTTATCAAGGGATCCTGTTCAGATAATGCCTGGGCTTATTACTAGTGGCGAAATTCCTCGATACTTTGAATTTGAAAGAGAACCTACATCATTTAGAACCATAACAAGCGATGGTAGATTTGTTGAAGACTATATGGAGGACGAGATTGCTGTAATAGCAAATGTAAGAAATGAAGGATTAGTGATCCTAACTGGCTGTAGCCATCCAGGCATATGCAACATTATTCGTAGAGCAATTGAGCTGACAGAAGTCAAGAAAATAAAGGCAGTTATAGGAGGATTTCACTTAATGAATGCAAGTGAAGAAAGAATTAAGAGAACCGTTGAATGCTTAGCCCAATACGATATAGACCTTATAGCAGCGGGTCACTGCACAGGTTTTAAAGCTCAGGTAGAGCTTTACCTTAAATTCAAAGACAAGTTCATGACGCTACATGCAGGAGAAACCTTCCTATTTTAATCATAACTTTGATAAGCAACTCTATAAACACTCTAAAGAAGGATATTACATCTTTAATTTTGTAATGGCATGGAGTAGAAGTGCAGGAAATAAGGTTCAATAAAAATAAAGGGTTTTTGATGCAAATTATTCTGTTCTGAGAAATTGTGCTGTTCTAGCTGCTGCAAGTACCAGTAGCTCAAGTATCTTGTAAGCCTCTATAATATCGTTTGCCTTGTAAACTATAGTTTTTCCATCAATTCTCTTCACTATTGGTAGAAGCTCAGCCGTATCAGCCATTTCTGTCCCTAGAAACTTGATCTTCACCTCAACTGGGTAACTAGCCTTCAGAATCCTTGCCTCACCTCTCTTAAATTTCTCAACAGCTCTCTTTACAGCTTCCTCAAGATCCTTCCTAATCTTCTCTAGACTGGGGCTTATGGAAGCGAATCTTGAATATGAAGACTTGAGGGGTACTCTCTCAACCCATGGCGCATAACGAGCAACATCGTCTTCAAGAAGCTTTTGATCTCCTGCCACAAGAATTACTGGCACATTAAAATGGCCCGCCACGTAAGCATTTATTAGGAACTCGCTTGCTAACACACCATTAACCTCTATATAGTCTATTACACTACTTGCGAATGTATGATCAAATGTTGCTCGAGCAGACCCAGCTTTAGCATGGTAACCCAGGAATAAAGCAGCACTAGCCCCTTCTATCCCTATAACCATACTTGTTGGTCTAGGATAGCCCCTAATAATGTACACGTAATCAGGTAAGTTCTCAACTTCTATGTTAACCATAGGTCCATGGCTATCCGCAATAAAGACCTCATCAAAACCTTCTCTATGAAGTGCTTCAGCAACCCAGAGAGTAACCTTAGTCATAATTCTTCGCGCTTCAGAATATAGCGATCCACGAGTGTATAGATGCTCTATGGATGCTATGAAAGGCATACCCTCTAAGTCGACAGATACATAGGCTCGCATCTTGGTATACACCAACTTAAGAGAAGTGAAGGAACTCTGTAATAAGGTTGAATGCTAGAATCTACTCAATTCTTAGAGCTTTTAATGGTAGGAGAAAGAGATGAGAATATTAAAAATATTTTTGTTTGTTTAGATTTGTCTACGTGTTTGTTGGTTTTAGCTGCATTCTGGGTAGTCGTCTGGTACTTTTGCTCTGAAGTACTTCCCGCTTGCCGGGTCCTGGAATAGACCGATCTTTACTCCTTTCCTACCCTTAGGAGCTAGCATCCAAACCTTCTTAGGCACTAACTCCTTCTCAGTTCCATCTGGTGTCTTAACCTTCACAGGCTTTGTGCATGCCATACCGATCTCACCATGTAAACAATAGTGACACCAAGGTATATATACATGACGTTTAAGGTAATACAAACAAAATTAGCTTATCTTCAACTTGTTAATAGTGTTATATACTATGAAAATGTCATAGCTTACTTATTTACTTGTTCGCTTACTATTCTCGTAAACATTTTATGTAATCTTTCTAATGCTTTTCTTCTTACCTTATCCTCTAATTTCGCTTCTCGTAATGCTTCTTCAAGAAATTCTATTGTTCTCTTCATTACCTCTATGTTTACTGGGTAGGGAACTCCATCTTTACCTCCATGCGCGTAAGCAAAGAGAAATGGATCTATGGGATGTGTTACAGGATCTTTAAATGACGGAGGAATACCGTAAATAATTGCTGAAACTAGTGTTAATGCCCTTATTGTTTCTGGACCTACACCTTTTATGATTAGCAATTCTTCAAAGGTCTCTGGCCCTATTTCCTGAATTTTTCTTAAGATTGCTTCAATTCTATTTAAATCTGTTACTGGCCTATAAACCGAACTAAACCTTACTTCCATGTTTCTCTTGTTGTTCTGTACCGTGTTTGTAATACTATGATTGTCTCCCACCTTTTTCATCCAAGATTCGAGGCTTCTGTCACCCCTAAGTATTCTGTTTACCTCTGCAATATCTTTAACTATGGAGGAAACACTTGAAGAAGCCACTATATCTAGTATTGTTCTTCTACAATTAGCTGCTTGCTCATCAACAAGGTTAAGCGCTATGCCAACCCTATTACATGCTATTCCACTATGCGGATCACCAACAATCTTTATCTCCCCTTTGTTGTGAAGATGATACCTCCTGGCAAGTTTGTGCAACGTGTTCATACCTTGCTGTATAATTGTCCAGGAACCACTTTGATCCACAACAACACTGTGAATGTAGAGGTTATATCCATCCTGCAACGCCACACCATCAATTTTTGCACCCAACCTACTAACCTTCTCGAGGACACTCAGATCAATGTTTGAATCTTTAAGGGCGTTGAGCTCCTCTATAACTGCTCTTGAGTCTGCACCCTTACCACCCAACACAGCAAGACCCAGATCCTTGAAGTTACTGGGACTTGCAAAGCTCTTTAGCATGTATATAACAACTGTTGTTGCGCCACTACTATCCCAATCCATACCTATTACATTGTTGAATGCTTGAAACCAGAATGGGTCTGCAACCCTTCTAACAATTTCTTCAGGTCCATAAATCTCGTGTATGTAGCTGAGAATAGCCTTTGACAATTTCTTCATGTAGTAAAGTAGGTGTGGAGGAACCTTGCCGTCGTGCAGTATCAGCTCTGAAAATGCTACCTCCATTTCTCTACACACTGTCTATTACTTGATTACAGCAGAAAGAGCTAATATTTTGTGAGGTCTCTGAAAGAATCTCCGTAGGGTGTGTTATGTGATTATAGCTCCAGCTTCCGTGAGGAACATATGGCTATTAACCTTTGAATTTGGTGATATAGCATCGCTTGGTGGGCTTGGAAGGGCTGTCACGCTCTATGCTAAGGTATTGAAGAGGCTGGGGTACAACGTAAAGGTCTTTATGCCGTCGCATGGTAGGCACCTATCTGAAGAACATAGAAGGAGGTTCTCAATGAAGCCCATTGAATGGTTTAGAGTTTGTCGAGATAGGCTTGGAGTTGATATGAATGTGTACAGGTATTGTTTAGGGGCTGAAGAGGCTATAGTTAATGATATCCCTGTAATACTTTTTAAAGGTCTTGACGAAGCTACAGGAAGAGTATTTGATAGCTGGGATATTTATACATATGCGGAGGAGAAGGCATGCCTATTTGCAAGGGCCCTCATGCACTGGGTTGAAGCAGGCAATGAGGTTCCCGATCTAATTCATGCAAATGATTGGACCTCTGCCCTTGCCGGCGTTGCTGCTAAGATACTCCTTGAAATACGTGGCTATGCTGTTCCATTGGTTTACTCAATACACCTACTATCGTTTAGGGCGTTTCCATGGCATTATGCTTCATGTGAGTGGTGCGGTCTTCCTGATGCTCCTCACCGTGTCTGGGAACCAAATAAGCATGTATTTAGGTGCACAAGTCATTTATGGAATAGTGTGAGAGGTGAAGTAGACTGGTTTGCTGCTCTAGAAGCTGATGTATTGGCTACCAATAGCTGGGGCTATCTAAGGGAGATTCTCGATAGATTTGGTTGGTGGATGGCTGAAAAAACCTTTGTCATACATAACGTGACAGACTGGAGAGAGGAAGAAGCAAGAAAGAGTGCAGAGAGCATACTAGGGAGTAGTAATAGGGCTGAGGCAAGAAGGAATGCCATTGCCTGGGTTAATTCATATGGGTTAAGAAGAATTGGTTACCTCAGTAATGCATGCAAATACATTGTTGTTGCTGGAGGTAGATTAACTAGCCTAAAAGGCTTTGACATTATGCTAAAAGCATTGAGATTCACATCAGCAGATCTATGCCTAGTTGTTTTCGGTATTCCGATAGGGGATTCAGGCTATGAGCATTACCTAAAGGATTTAGTAAACGAAGTTCCTGGCAGAGCTATTATAATCCTAGACCAAGTACATTCAGCTGTTTTAAAAGCGTTTAGCTATGCTGCAAACGTATTTGTTGTACCTTCTCGTTACGAACCCTTTGGCATTGTTTCTATAGAAGCCCAAGCTGTAGGAACACCAGTAGTTGTTTCAAATGTTGGTGGCTTACCTGAAACAATAATCGACTTGAGGCACGATACTGCAACTGGAACAGGTGTTTCTGTGCCACCTGAGGATGTGTATGCACTTGCAGAGGCGGTGGAGGACATAGCTAGGCTAACACAATTTATTGATACAGGGGACCATAGCGAATTAAATAATTTAAGGAGTTGGTGGGCACGCGAAGTTGCAAAAGCGAGGACTAGTATTAGAGCTAATGCTGTAAATTGGATTGAGAGGAGATTTAGAGAAAGTAACTTAGCAGAGTTGTTAAAGTTGTGTTATGAGAAGGCTAGGCTCTATGCCTACTATAGAGCTGTTACAACTTAAACAGATTAGTATGGTTTCCTAGCTCTAAACCCCTTTGCACGATCAATCCACACAATTTCTTCGAATCCTGCCTCCTCAAGCCTCCTCTTAATACCTTTCAGGATATCTACGTTTGTGTGCCTTCCAGGTTCACCCGTGTAATGAAACAGTTTGCCGCCTTTCTTCAGAACCCCAAAGATCTCTCTATAGAATTCCAAACTGTAAAGCTCACCTGCAATACTAAATCTTGGAGGATCGTGAAGAACTGCATCAAAGCTTTCACTTTCTAACTCTTTAATAACTTGCAATGCGTCGCCCACAACTATTTCTATCTTTTCATTCTCTAAGCTACGGGACCACGGATTTAAGGATGCCATAAACAGGACATTGACATCCTTCTCTATTGTAATGACTTTCTCAGCACCTTGTAGCATCTCTGCTATTGCTGTATAGCCTAAACCTGTGCAGATGTCTAAAACCTTTCTATTCTTTAATGGTCCAAGGGCTGAAACCTTTGCGATTGTGTCTCTCCACGGATCTATGCCCACAGTTCTATGCATCTGAATACCGTTTATTTCAAGTGTTGGAGCAACAGTAGGTGCAACAGGTTTTAGCTTGTAGTAGTTTCCATCTGCATAGAAATCGAGACGCAGGAGCTTGCCATTGATCAGCTTGTATGCAAACCCTTCACGAATATTGCTAAGCATATCAACCGATAAGCTTGTTCCATCAGAGAATGAAATATGTTCCCCCGTAACCCTTACGCTAACCACCCTCAGCCCAAAATCTACAGAAACATTTATCAATGTATCTTCCTTAGCTCTCCTCAGTATCTCATCTACATTCCACTTTGTTAAGACAATACCATTCACATATTTGTATCTATAGAACTGCATAGTTCATAGTTATACACATGTTTGCAATTCTTATAAGCACCAATACCTAATACCTATTTATTAGCTATAAATATGGTTTGACTGCATGATGAGGTCCATTGGGGCAGATATCCTGATGAAGAAACGGCGGAGAACTGATTAAGCAGTGAAATTGATTGGTAATAAGAATTTATAGTCCCGCCGGGGGGATTCGAACCCCCGACCACCCGGTATCCGCGCCCCCTCACTACAGCCGGGCGCTCTGCCGCTGAGCTACGGCGGGATTGCTCTCTAATCGATTAGTACTAGTATTTGTATTTAAAAGCTTTATTCAGCATTACTTTACTAAGGTAAGCACTATAATGGATGATGAGGGAGGTGATCTTATGTGATGCAGATGATAGGAGATCAACCGGCTGACATAGTATAGCATGCTTGTTACTGCTTTCATGAAACCATTGATAAGGGTGTCGTCAGTTCATGGAAATTTCTTCACTGAATCCGTTCCTGCCGGAGTCATCATCTATATAAAGTTATTAATGTGCGATGCAAATAAGCTTAATGCTAAGCCCATTCTATGTTATTGGCCTTTCCTTTAGGTAGTTAAGGATTGATAGCACAATGTATATTGCCTCCTCAGTTCGAACACTTTCAACTCCTTGTCTCGGTATGAAGTTTATTGTTTCTTCGCAGTACTTGTTGGCGTCAACACCATTTAATGAGGCTATCTCATCTACATCAAGCTTAGGACCACCAAATATAGTAATAATTTTGTCTGTTTCCCTCATTATTTGTCTTAGCCTTTCCTCTGCTTCGTATATCATTATTCCTTTTTTAGATGCGCAAATGATTCTATATTTTTCAGCACTGAGTTTTTCAAACATTTCCTTAATACTGCTGTAGACCTTTACTTTGTAGCCCCAATACCAATCGAGAACCTCTTTATTAATGACCTTACCTATATAGCTATCTTCAAGTTCTTTCTCAATCTTAATAACTACTCTCTTACCAGGGGTGAGAGGCTGGTAAACAATAACCTTTTTCTCAAGACCCACATAGATAATGCTCCTTACCTCGTTAACATCTATAACTACTCCTTCCCTTATATTTAATCCAAAAGCGTGGGGTACGTGATGCACTGCTTTTAAAGGTGGTAAAACACCAACGAATCTAAGGTTTGGATTTAACTTAACAAGCCTTTTCTTTAGGTATGGAGGCGCCTCAAGATATGTAAGCACATCCTTCACGAACTCAGCGTTCTTTGCATCATCATCTATGTAGATAACTATATCCTCAACCCTAAATATTGCTGCTGCTCTACCGATATATCCAACCTTTCTTGTCCTCTCCCTCAAATCAAACTCTTCTGAAACTATGGATGAGGGAATTGCTATTGCCATGTATGGCTTTGTTCTCTTAGGAAGAAGCAGATCATCCATGCCATCCATGGTTTATTGCACCAAAAAAGAGGTTTGATTCAGTCCAGAAACCGGTCATCACAGCTCAGTTTATCTAGCCTTCATCACAGACATCTACTTGCTCTGCTTAACCTGTTCAAATAGCTTTCTTAGCCTCTCTCTCGATACAAGATCTATAAGAAGCTCTTTCCAATCATCGAGAACCTTCCTATACACATCAAGCTTCCTCTTCAGCCCTGGCACAAGGTTTTCAGCGAACACAAAGTCCTCAAGCTGATTATATATGTTTTCAGCAATATCGTAAACCTTTATGCTCTCACTATACTTCTCTCTCCTAATCAGCTCTAGAGAGTACCTCTTCAGCTCACCTATCAGATCTAGAAGCCCCATAATATATGACTGTGGCGAGACTCCGAGCTCACTATGTGTTAAAACTCTACCTTCTCTAAGAATGGTGCAAAACTCTATAGCCTCGATGTACTCAGACTCAATAGCATGATAGAAGTTGCTGTAGTATAGATCTGGATACTTCATGGCATACTCCTTGAATTCTCTAAATAAACTCATAAGCTCATTAACATATTTTTCGGTTTCATGGCTTTCGCGTAGACAAGAAACTATAGCTTTTCTACAAAGTGTAAGTATGTCTCTACTTCTCTTTATCAGCCATTCTCTAGCAGAGTACAGCTCCTCAAAATACTTCATTATTTCATCTATATGTATCTTCAGAGACAAGGGTTTGAAACCTCAATACAAAGTTGAGATTGTGTATTCCTTTACTCTTTAAGTAAGAATACTTCCTCAGCTTAAAATACTTTTACTAGTGCAACTCATTTTGATATCCTAGTAACAATCTTTATCTTGTTGCCGTTACTAGCAGTTATAATGTTGTTTGAGTCGGGACTCCATATTTTTTGCCTTGTTTCATAGTATGAATTGAAGTTGAAGGTGACAGTATATTCAACGTACCATTGCGCACCATTAATCCAGCTATTACATCCAGCTATACGTGCATTATCCTTGCTCCAGCTTGAATCTCCACTCACACCCCGCCACGATACACTACCAACCCATGCATTATAGCTGCATGGATCAATAGGTTCCGTAGCCACACCTATGTAGCCCCAAGCTCTACCTGTTTTGGGCCACTGAACATAGTATATCAGTTGCTTAACCACTTTCTGTCCATCAAAGTAGAACTTCTCACCAACTAATGATACTTGAATACTCACTTCGCCTGACGCATCACAAGCAAAAGTAGGGCATGTAAAGCCTCCATCCCAGGATCCACATATACAAACTGCACCACCTGCATTGCCTATTCCATTAACTTGGAACCAGCCCTTAGTAGCTAGTATTTGTAGTGCTCTGTTCGTAATCTTGAAGCTAATGTATGTGGTGCCCTTAGGTACGTAGAAGATTATCCAACTGGTGTTTGCATCCCAAATATATGTTTTCAAGGTCTGTAGCGAGTTATTTACCTGTGCATAAATTGTCACGTTATTATAGCCAAAAAGTGATTTAGGAATGGCATACCATAAACCTGTTTCAATGGGTTTCAGCAAAAAGGGAGAAAGAAAAATTGTTGTAGTGGTGTTACAGAACATATTTAGGTTTTGAGTGAAGACACACACGCTCCTAGCGCTTCTCACTATATCCGAGTTGCAGGTTAGGTAGAGGTATTGCTTACCACCTATAGGTACTGCTACAGATAAGTTGTTGGTACATAAGTAAGCGGTGCTATTGCTCATTATAAGTATCACACCTCTAATTATTGATGTTCCATCCCAATCATTAACTATGCACAGCTGACTAGCGTTTTCATTGCATGGGTAGACGACCACCAATTTCTCTTTGAACTTTGTGATATCATCCCTCACCTGGCTACCCATACCAGCAATCATATTTGTCCACTGAATTGCTAAGAGAGAGAATAAAACGACTATTACGATCATAGTCACAGCAGCTACATACTCACCCTGTGCCCGACGAATCATGCTCGTTCACCTATAGACTACCTCTACTTCAAGCTTACCATAGAAATCTTTTGCCCTAGCCTCAGCATATAGAATCCTACCTTGAATTGGAATTACTTTTCCATAGCTATATTGTCTTGTGCTACTAGAATTCAATGGCTGCACCGTTGAGGAAGGTACATAGAATTCGTATTTACCAGCAGTTGTGATTATGCTTAGAGTGATGTTATAATCGATTGGGTTTCGGACTAAGCATAAGAAGTTTGCATTACTTTCTGATAGAGTTGAAGAATAATCAATTCTATAGCACATTACAGTAAGTTTGTAACTTCTTTGCTCAGGTTTCATCCATTCAAAAGTTGAGGAAGATAGCAAGAGCACGCCCACACCTAGCACCGTACTTATAATGAGAATTATTATCACAGCCACAAAGCCTGATATACCAATAAAAAATGGCTTTACCTTTAACACCATTTAACACCACACTTTTACTTTACTCACATTATGTTTGTCGATGCTGTTACTGATGCGTTAGTTCCGTCAACATATCTTGCTGTAATGATGACCGTAACGGGCATTCCAACCTTTATTGGTTGTCCTGCAGTGATCCTTAGAACTATGGATGCTTCTTGTCCTGGTGTTATAGCCAGGTTATATGTGATTACATTTGGTGTGGATGACTGTGCTGTGGAAGGAGATATTGGAGTTATATTAGATGGGTTTGTTCCATTTACGAGAATGTTTATTGTAAGGCTGTTAATGTCTTTTGAGCCTAGATTCTTTATTCCTAGTGTTAGCACAAAATCTGTAGCGCTTACTTTGTTTGCTGATAGGTATGCTACTGCTATTCTTTGCTGTTGTGTCATTGATGTTACGTAGTTTGGTAGTATTGTGAATAACACTACACCTATACCAATAGCTATAACAACGCCTAGAACTAGTGCAAGCATTTCACTTACTCCTTTCCTAACAATTTTTTTGAGTGGAGTCTTCCTTGCAATCATTCTTGTTCCCAGAAGTTTTACCCTAGTTTATAAAGCGTTAAAGCATCGCTATGACTGTTGCTGTTATGAGTGCTTTTGGCACATCCTTTAAAGGCTCAAACACTGGAACACTGTTTCGAATAATTGACGCAACGAGTGAGAAGCTTATCATTGAAACAGCTATTATCACCCCCATTATGTTTCCTGAAAGAGTTGTAGGTACTAGGGGTAGGTACTGTGATACACTAGCAATTGAGTTAATCATTTTACTAATTGTTTTCCAGATCCAAAGCAATACAAAGAGGTTTGCAACTGCAAAGAGCTCAAAGATGTATGAAGATCTTCTAATCATATCTTCATGAGTTTTAAACTTATATAAATACTCGTAAATAGTCTGGATAACCTCTTCATCGCTTGCCCCACACTCATGGAGATAGCCTAGGTATAATATTGCAAAATTAAATAGGCGTGAAGGTGTCTTTACAATGTTCAGCGCTTCTTCAAAACTCTGACCCGAGTTCAGCAAGTCAAGGAGTTTCTTTATTCTCAATGCTATGTACGGCTTTAATGTTTTGCTTTCCGACACAAACCTTAATGCTTGGGGTATTTCAAGGCCATACCTCTTCAGCTCAGCAACAGTCTTCATAATTTCTAGTGCTGCAAGATCAAACTCTCTTATTTCATTAACTAATCTATAGCTCCTATACCCAAAGACTGTTGCCAAGGCCCAACTTATTACTATGCCTTGTGGACCTATTATGAGGTACAGTAGTAGTGCAGAAGCAATTAGCAGTAGTATTGGTGCAATAACATGCTTTATATTTAGATCCCCAAGTTTTACGGGTCTTGTTGTATACGTTATAAACCCTAGTATAACTCCTCCAACAGTAACTACTACAATAAGTGTAGCTGGATTTATGACAGGAATTGCAACTGAAAGTGTTGGTAATAGAACGAATACTGCCACCGCTATCTGAAGCACTATTGTTGCTATTCTTTCCCCATAATTTCTTATTGTCCACTCCTCCTTTATCAACTCCTCATTCAGTACGGTCTTCAGCCATGATACAACATCTCCACCGCTCTTTAGACGCATCGCATAACTAAGCAAGAACTTGCGAAATACTATGCTAGGCGTAACATTGCTTCTATTAATGAATGCATCTGCAAAGGTTGCGAAGTATATTGTAGCATCTCGATGCAGGATCTTCAACTCTCTTGAGAGTGCTGAAAAAAGCTTAGTATTCGAAAGCTTCTTAATCGCATAATGAACGCCTACACCAACATGTTCAAAACTTAGAATAAGCAATAAGAACCACTTAAACTCGTCATCAATTCCTTTACTATGCTTCTTAACCTTGAGTAGAGGATCTATAATCATACCAATTAAGCCTGCTAATGGCACTAAAGAGGCTAAGCTTAGATAAGGTATACCAAGCTTCACTGCAATGATAACAAGTAGCGATGATAATGACAGCGTTGTCAGTATTACCTCTATTCTAACCCTAACTTTTCTCTCATCAACAGCATACAGACTTGAGACACTGAATCTTTTATACCATGCAACAATGGTTCTAGCAGCATCTGGCACCCACGATACAAAAGCAGGGATAGCAACAACGCTAACAATGTATGCACCGTACACAAACACCTTACGAGGATTATAGAGGAGCTCATATGGAGACACTATCTTAAGCTCATCAACACTATATATGATTATCAACGTTTCAACGATAAGTATTATAAACGATGCAACAAGCCCCATATAATACGTCAGTAAATCAGCACTTCTCCTACTCATATCTCTTAACCCTAGGAATAGTATAGCAATATAAAGTGTGAAATTGAAGACTGTGAAAGAGTCCAATAGGTTACAAAGATGCGCTTCCAATGCAGGTACAAAATTGTGTTAAGATTCCTATAAAACTGTAGTTATGTTTGGTTAATAAAGGAAAGTTAATGAAGGCTGGTTTTAGTCATTGGCGCCGCGGCCGGGATTTGAACCCGGGTCACGGGCTCGACAGGCCCGCATACTAGCCGGGCTATACTACCGCGGCGCTATGTAACCCTATTTTAGTGATTTGTGCTTAAAAGCTTTATTTGTAATGCTTTGCAATTAAACTCTGAAGTTGATGGTGGTAGAGATAATGACTGTTGTTGTGATAGGTGATTGGGATGCTGATGGTTTTGTATCTGTAGCTGAAGTTGTCTATGCGCAGGAGGTTGTAGGGGTATATCCAGTTAAATCTAAGACCAAAACATATGTTTTTCCTTCTACTCCTAGATCTCTTCAGTCTCTATTACCTCATATAATGAGCCTTATTACTTCTAGTAGTAATAAACAGTCGTATGTAGTATTACTAGATATAGCATATACGGAAACTGTCAAGCAGTTTATTCAAGCTATTAAGAATGCTGGAAGTTATATCATATTTATTGATCATCATCTTTCAACACATCTAGGCTATAGAGAACTGGAAAGAGTTGTTGATGAGCTTTATGTTGGGAGAAAACCCGTAGCCTCCCTGGTCTACACATTGCTGAAATCTCTTGGAGTAAACTTTACTGAGCGCCTAAATAGGTTTATTGAAGCTGTTCTATGTCTTGAAGGAGGCGCTAAATGTGGAAACAGAAAGCTTCTGCAACTAGTTGCACTAATGTCGAAGACTACAACAGCCTCTAGAGATGCTATGATATGGGAGAAAATTGTTCGATGGTTAGCGGCACCACTAGTTCAAGTACCCCTACCATTTACAGAAAATGAACTACGAAAGTATATAGCGATGAGATCTGGTAATCAATGTAATGAAATTGATACTGCATTGCTTCTAGCCCCCTCTGCTATAAAGTTATTTAACTATCGCTTTATTAAAGTTGAGAGACTGCAGAAAGGTTGTAGACTTGCCCCAATAGTTGCAGCTCTCTATAGAATGCTCAAAGGCGATACCTTCCTCTATGTAAGCAGTAAAAACCTCCTTGCCGTAAAAACTCGAGATCACACTGCATATAAAATTGCAATAGCTTTACATGAACAAGGCATTGCAGAAGACGTCGCTGGACATGAAAGGCTTGCAATAGTTAAGCTTAAGGAAGGAATCTCATTCGAGGCTTTGATGGAAGCACTGAAAAGAATTATTGTTACAAAGCTAGACAAGGAGTAGAATTGGTGGGCCCGCCGGGATTCGAACCCGGGACCACGGGGATCTCCGCCGTTTAGGTCCCGAGTCGGGCACGGTGAATCCGTGTACCCCGCATCCTAGCCAAGCTAGACTACGGGCCCTTTACTATCCTAATTATAGTGTAGAGATTTCTTTAGTATTAAGCCTTTTGTACAAATATACTTACATTGGCTGAATCATTGTTAGAAGCACTCAAAGCCTTTATTAAAATATATAATACTGTTTTTCCTAGAGTATAGTGTTTGGTGCATCATGTGGCGAAGAGAAGAAGTAAGTGGCGTAAAACTTCGGCAATAGTAAAGAAATTGATGCAAGAAGCTAGAATGGCGAGGGTGCATCAAAGCATTCGTCAATGTCCTGTATGCGGAAATCCATATAGCTTAACTATAGAAATTAAGGTTGATAAGAAGACAGGTAAGAAGCAAGCATATGTGCGGTGTTCAGCATGCAAATTTGAATACCTGTTTGAGACCATACCAGCAATAGCAGATGAATTTTGGGTTTACTCAAAACTGCTAGACATGGTTCACGAAGGTCTTATTGGAGGAGCAAAAGTTGAGGAAAGAATTGAGAAGGTTGAAAGCGAAGCTATGGAAGGGCCTCAAGAGGAAGTTAGGGAAGAAGAGGAACTAGAGGAAGAGGTAGAAGCTGAAGTTATAGAAGAGGAATAAACTTTTAATATACTTTCAAAGTTAGTTCCATAAATTGCATCGTATAGTTTTATTGCTTCCCAGATTACGTTCCATACATTGGTTCCATAAAGGGCGCTCATAGTTAGAACCTTTTCGTAACCTAGCTTATTCACTATTTGAGTGCATTCTCTAAGTCTTTCTTCATTAACTTTGTCTGCCTTATTAAATACAACAATTATCTTTTCTTTGCCTCCTATAAGCATTTCAACAGTTTTCAAGACGACTAACTGGCTATCAAATGAGTAGTAGCTGTCTCTTGAAGGGTCCATAAGGTAGAGTACTACGGCCTTCAAATACTTTATCGCTGCTATGGCCTTCCTTTCAATTTCATTCATTTCATTTATTGGTCTGTCAAGGATTCCTGGAGTATCCATAACCTGAATAAAGGCATCATTTCCTAGATTTATGTGACCTAATACTATGTTTTTAGTTGTAAATGGATATGGCGATGTCTTTGGTTTTGCTGATGATACTCTACTTACAAACGTTGACTTACCTACTTGAGGCATTCCAGAAACTATTATCAAAGGTTTCTCGAAATCTATGCATGGCGTGCCGCGAGAAACATACGCGATATTCTTAGTTGCTTCCAAATTTTTAACCTTACGTTTCAATATAGATAAGGTTCTACCTACAAACTCAACTGAATACTTTTTAGCACTCTCTCCTGCATTTAGTATTCTTTCTCTATATTCCTTCCATAATCCAGCTATCACCTTGACTGCTAGAGCAGCCTGTTTTCTCAATATCTCATAACCGCCATTAGTAGCAATATTAAGTAATTCTGCATAGAAAGGATTAAGACTGTCTATAGGTGGCAGTCTAGCTACCTTACCGAGATTTGTAACAACATATTGGAACACTCTCTCTGCCTTGACCATATATCTAAATGCAATACGCTTACCCTCATCTTTCATAAACGAAGTTGTCCTGGGTACTTGTACCCGCTCAACATAAAGCTCTAGCACTTTTTTCCTGATGGAGTCATAGGTAAGCACAGGGACATCCACATAATCAGATAAACACTTTGTATGCTCCTTCTCGTTACGTTCTAAACTCATTGTTTGCCTTCCTCAGTCAGAGGTCGTGGTTCTGTCATCCAATCCATACCGCGGGACTCGCTCATCACCGAGGAGTACTGATCCTACTGCAACTTATAAAAGTATTGCAATATTTTGACAAGAACTTGAACTTCTATTTCTTGCACTTCACAAAAATTGCATTTAGTGCACTAAACGGCGAAAAACCCGTATCCTTTTCAAGACTCGACAAAACTCTGTACATACACCATCCAGCTTTATTGGCAAGCCTACTAAGCTCATCAAGGCTATAAACGTGCATCTCAAAATATGCATCATCTAAAAATACCAGATTGCCTGATTGATCTTTCTTAAAAAATTCTTGCTTTACAAGCGCGTTACCAGTAACAGGATTGTACAGAAGCTTTTCCATGACAACAATGTTATCATATTCAAAAACCCTTTTACCCATGCCTAAAAGGTATTGCTGCAATAACAAAAAATCCCTACTTATACTATCAGCTATTATTAGAGCGGCATTACTCGTAGTAACATTATAAGCTGCGCTGAGGATCTTCAAATCTGTGTCCTCATCATAGTAGCCAAGAACAGAAGACCAAACAAAAATCACTGCTACAAAGGGTTTATACCCCTCAATACATTTTTCCATTTCTCTAGCATCACAAGTAATAAATACTGCTTTATCTTCTAATCCTTTCTCCTTTGCCCTCCTACTCGCTACCTCAATATACTTAGGTGAGATATCTATACCCACAACATTAAAGCCCATTTCAGCTAAAGGTATTGATACTCTTCCAGTCCCACATCCCACATCCAAGATTCTACCTCTGTCAAGGCCTAACATCGTTAAATGCCTTGCTATACCATATGCTAATCTTCTACCTCTCTCTATCATAATCGTAGAATCCATTATAAGCTTGAATAGCTCACCTTTTTCAATGAAATACTCATAAATCTTCTTCTCTTTCTGCTGCACGTTTGCCACACATTCATTCTTTTTGCATTCACTCGACATAAAACTATAAATCTTGCTAAAACCTAATATACGCTATTACCGAATAATGTAACTCTGTAAGGTGTCTCTGCACGCACAAAACACAGTGAGTAAATCATGAGCAAAAGAGTGTCGTGGCCTATAGTAAAGCAGTTCTACTGGTGCCCTAACTGTAATGTCCCTTTGTTACAGCCGCAGTGCCCTATTTGTGGCAGTAGAGCTATCAGATTATCTCTTTCCCCTCCTGGGGATGCTAGGTTAGCGCTGGAGAGAGATTACGAAACTATACGGAGAGCGTATTTCTTTGAATTCCATACGGAAAAAGGTCTTAGGAATCTTATTGGAAATTCCGTGATGCTTCTAAATAAAGCACCTTACTATGATGAGATGAAAGAAGTATTTGTTGATGGTGTTCAAATAGGGAGGCTATATTTCGATCCTTTTCTTAAAGTGTGGCGATTCAGACTATCGAAAGTTGGCGCTCTTAGAATCTTAGAGACGGACAGCGATATTGTTGAGAAGGTTGCGGTCGAAAAGAAGAGATATCGCCCTATGGATGTAATTCGAGTAGACAGGGAGATAGAAAGGTACAAACAAGTTTTACTCATAAACAGCTCTGGCGAAGTTGTGGGCCTAGGGTACTCAAAGGGAAAGAATAGGATCATAGTTCACAGCTGGTGGGGCGAAACAAAGCCTTTTCAAGGCTTTAAGAGACAATCAAACATAGATGACGTGCTAAAAGTTAATGCGGAGCATCTGAACATAATTGAGTCTAAAGCAAAGAAATTCATCGCCATAACGGCTGAAAAGATAGCAAAGCCCATTATTGCCTCATTTAGCGGTGGCAAAGACAGTCTTGTAGCACTACACCTAACAATATCCCTAGGGTTCGAACCTGTGGTATTATTCAATAACACAGGGATTGAAATGCCAGAGACCGTGGATACCGTTCATAAGATTGTTGAACAATATAATCTCAAGTTTGTCGAAGCATCAGCAGGCGATCTCTTCTGGAAAGCCGTGTACATCTTCGGACCTCCCGGACGAGACTACAGATGGTGCTGTAAGATATGTAAATTAACACCGCTTGCACGCACAGTTAAATCCATGTGGCCTTCAGGAGGATTAAATATTGTAGGTCAACGCGCATTTGAATCCTTGGATAGAGCTAGAAGCCCTCGTATTTGGAGACTAAGATGGGCTCCTTACATTGTAAACGCTTCGCCAATAAACGAGTGGTCACAGTTTGAGGTATGGCTTTACATATTCAAGCATAAGCTCTATATCAATCCACTGTACTTCATGGGGTATGAGAGGATAGGGTGCTTTATGTGCCCAGCATCAACACTTGCTGAGCTTTCACTACTTCAGCAAACACATCCAGATCTCTGGTCAAAATGGGTTGAGGTACTGGAGTACTGGAGACAAAGACTTGACCTACCAGAAGAATGGATAACGTATGGGCTGTGGCGCTGGAACGCACCCGCAAGGTATAAAACGATTATGGCTAAGCGCCTAAAAATTGTAGATAAAATAAATGATTGGAGGAAAATATTCAGCGGAATTGCACAGCCTAAAATAGTTGATATCAGTAAAGAAACTGATAAACTAACTATTGTCCTGGATAGAAACATAGATATAGAGTTTATTGAAAAGCAGTATACTATAGTGAACCCAAAAAGAGTTGAAAAAACAGACACAGACGTAACAATTGATTTTGGCACAGCCTCTGTATCTATATCAGGCAAGACTATAACATTGAGGTTCAACAGAGATGAAGACATTGAGCGATTAATCGATGTATTAAAGCTTATGTATCGTTGGGAATCATGTGCCGGCTGCAAATCGTGCGAGGTTCACTGCCCAACAGGAGTCATAAAGGTGGTCAATGTAAATGGCAAGAACAGGCCTATTGTTCAGAATCCAAGTATGTGCATTAGGTGCAAGTTCTGTCTATATAATTGCCCCATAGCGGAAGTATATGTAGAGCACATCATAGCTCCTCTAATCCTTAATGACTCTGAGGCATGGAGAAGAAAAACAAGGGAACACAATATTGACGTGCTTAAAAAAATAAAGAACTTTATAAAGAGCCAACAATTAAAAACAATGCCTGCACAGATAAGGCAAGAAAAAGAGAGAAAAACTTCTCAAGAGCCTCAGATTGCCGATTTCTTTAATAGCTTAGCATAGAGTACCCTAAAGGAACATGAGGGTACCGTTATGAAACCTTCCCAAAGCTTTCTTGAGGAAGCAAGTAAGAGAGTTGAACCTATATATGCACAAGGCTTTTTCTTTGTATCTAAAAGCTACATTTCGTACTACCTAGTTTTTGATTATTACGATCCTCTAGAATATTACAGAACTATTATGAATGATGAGAAACTCTTCAATGAGGAAGTCGGCAAACTTTGGGCTAATATGCAACAGTTTCTAGACGAGGAAACTGTAAAGGTAAACAATGTTAAGGTTTCGCCTAGGGTTGTCATGATAGATATTGGGTTTAGAAAGAGCAAGAAGAACCCCTATATAGTCTTCCTAATCAGGTTTAGAGCTCCGATAAAGGAGGGAATTAACGTATATGAGAACATCTATCAGAGCGAGACCGTTGAATACGATTATGTAGCCTACTGGGTTTTCCCACCAGGGTCAAGAATCCTACGAGTAGATTTTGGTAGTGGACAAGAGGAGTGGGATCTTGTAAGTGAGAATATTCTAGCAATATATGGTTGGAAGGGTATGAAAACTGGGGGATACGAGCGCATAGAATTTGAAATATCAAAACAGGTGAGCGAAGCTAGTGGAGAAGAGAATTAAACCTGAACTGTTAAGAAAGCTCCTACACCTCCTATTCTCTACCCTGCTTTTGATACCTTTAACTCCTTATTACAAATCATTATTCGCGACAGGCAATTATCAATCTTTTGACCCTACATTAATTACATATGCTACCTTAACGTTTGTAGTTGCAGTAATCAATAGTGTTCAAATAAGGGTTCAAAATCTTGAAACAGTTATTGCAAGCATTGTAAGTGAACATAGAAAGAGACTTTTAGATTATACATCTCAAAGTTTTGAAGCTACACCACTATCTGAATTTTTAAAGAACATGGATAAAATCATAAGTAAATTAGAGAAACAGTTACTATCGTTAATAGACAATGTTAAGAGAGACTATGAGAGGAGATATGGCTACATTAGTATAACATTTACACTTCTATCAATATCGCTCAGTTATGTAATTTGGAGAGAAGATACATATGTAGGTATACTTGCACTTGCCTTAATAGATGGCATTGCAGGCATTGTTACAATCATCGATACCCGAAGCAGGAAAGTTTTTAAGCATACAATCACGGCTTATATTACATCATTTCTTGTATTTACATTTGTGCTGTACATAATAACACAAAATATGTTGTTAAGTTTGGTCACATGCCTTATAGCTCTCGTTATCGAATCCATTAGCCCTGAAGACAACTTAACGCTTCCATTCATAACAACAACAACATTCTCAATTCTAAAGAACGTACTTTAAATGCCGAAAAAGATTATTTAAGATGAATTATGATATAAAGATATTTTGTCTCTCATCATAAACTGTGATAGAGACGCACATGGTGCCAAAGCTTGCAGATTTCTAACTCAACAAACTTAGAAGGAGAACAAATAGATATTGAATACTTCAAGAAAGTAGATCTTAGAGTTGGTATTGTAAAGCACGCTGAGAAAATTTCTGGCTCCAAAAAACTTCTTAGGCTACTTGTAGATCTTGGGACAGAGGAGAGACAAATTATTGCTGGCTTGGCTGAGTGGTATTCACCAGAGGAATTAATTGGAAAGAGAGTTGTTGTAGTAGCAAATCTAAAGCCAAAGAAGTTAATGGGCTATGAGAGCCAGGGCATGATCTTGGCTACCTGTGATCAAGGAAAACCGCACATTGTGACTGTAGAGGGTGAAGCTACGCCAGGTTCACGTATATGCTAGGTTCTATGCTTTAAAAAAAGTAAAGGTTTTTACTAAGTATACACAAACATTATTAAATCCTTGATACAGACCAAGTAGTAGAACCTGATTAGGGTGGTAGCATTATCCGCAGAACCTACTATTAAGGGTAGGTATAATCCTCTTGAGGTTGAGAAGTGGGTACTAGAATTCTGGAGAAAGAATAATGTATATGAGAAGTTAAAGCAGCGTCTGTGCTCAAATAAAGAGGGAAAGATATTCAGGTTCTTAGAGGGGCCTCCAACCGCCAATGGATTCATGCACGTGGGTCATGCAAGGGGCAGAACATTCAAAGACATTGTGCTGAGATACTACAGAATGAATGAGTACTGTGTATGGGATCAAGCAGGCTGGGATACTCAAGGTTTACCAGTAGAGCTAGAGGTTGAACGTAATCTAAAGTTCAAAACAAAGAAGGATATAGAAAACTACGGAGTGGATAGATTTGTTCTAGAATGTCAAAAACTTGTTGATTACTACATAGAGCATTGGCGCAAAGATAGCGAAAGACTGGGCTTGTGGCTAGACTATGATCATGCTTATGAGACGAGACATCCAAAGTATGTTGAAACCGTTTGGAGCTTCTTGAAGAGGATGTGGGAGAAAGGATATCTATACGAAGATTATAGAGTTGTACCTGTGTGCCCAAGATGCGAAACTGCATTAAGTTCACATGAGGTTGCTTTAGGTTACAAGGTTGTTAAGGATCCTAGCCTCTACTTCAAGGTAAAGTTGGTAAACGAAGATGTGTATCTAATTGCGTGGACAACCACACCCTGGACTATTATAGCTAACGAAGCCTTAGCTGTACACCCAGACGAAGAATATGTAAAGATACAGGTTGGAAACGAGTATTGGGTGGTAGCTGAAAAAAGGCTAAAGCCATTTATTAATGAGGCTGGAATTAAGGATTATAAGATTGTCGAAAAATTCCCAGGATCATCACTTTACAACGAGGAGTATATCCATCCATTACTAGACGAAGTTCCTGAGCACAAAAAGCATAGCGCACCTAACCATCGCGTACTTATAGCTGACTGGGTAAGCATGGAAGAAGGAACTGGTATAGTACATATAGCTCCTGCACATGGACCTGAAGACTTTGAACTGGGAAAGAAGTTTGATCTAACAGTTTTCAAGCCCATTCAGAAGAATGGTATGTTTACAGCTGAAGCAGGAAAGTATAGTGGGAAGTGGTTTAAGGATGTAAATAAAGAGGTTATAGAAGATCTCAAGAGAAAAGGACTCGTTGTACATGTTGGAGTAATAGAGCATGAGTATCCACATTGCTGGAGATGCGACACACCACTAATGTATTATGCTGATAGACAGTGGTTCATAAGGGTAGATCCAATAAAGGAGGCGATGCTTAGAGAGAACAACACCATTACGTGGCACCCTGATTGGGCTGGAAAGAGGTTTGAAGATTGGTTAAAGAATGCAAAGGATTGGTGCATCTCTAGAGAACGATATTGGGGTACACCACTACCAATATGGACTTGTCCAAAATGTGGCTAT
>JAPWUB010000042.1 GCA_028275745.1 Desulfurococcales archaeon
GTGGCACCCTGATTGGGCTGGAAAGAGGTTTGAAGATTGGTTAAAGAATGCAAAGGATTGGTGCATCTCTAGAGAACGATATTGGGGTACACCACTACCAATATGGACTTGTCCAAAATGTGGCTATAGGATTGCTGTAGGAAGCATAGAAGAGTTAGAGAAGCTATCCGGGCAAAAAGTTCAAGAGGTTCACAGACCATGGATAGATAGTGTCACAATAATATGTCCAAGGTGTGGCACACCAATGAAGCGTGAACCATTTGTTGTTGATGTATGGATGGATAGTGGAATGGCTCACACTGCCGCACTTTATCAATTGAATGCACAGCATCTGTTTAGCCATTTATTCCCATACGATTGGATAACTGAAGCTATTGACCAGACAAGGGGCTGGTTCTATACACTACTATTCACCTCAGTAGCATTATACGGAAAGAGCCCATATAGATCAGTCCTCTGCCAAGGACATGTCCTAGATAAGCACGGAAAGAAGATGAGCAAAAGCAGGGGTAATGTAATTTGGGCACGGGACTTTATGGAAAAATGGGGCGCTGATCCACTGAGACTCTACCTAACAGCAAAAGCAGCTCCATGGGATAATATAAACTTTGACCCCGACGAAGTTAAGAGCGTCATAGCAGATCTAAACATTCTTTGGAGCTCTGTCAATTTTGCCGATATGTACATGAGCTTAGATAAGTGGAGTGCAAAGAACTTGGAAACAGATATGCAAAACTTGTTACCAGAGGATATGTGGATAATATATGAACTGCATAATACTATAAAAACTGTAGAGAGGAGTATTAATGAGGGGGAGCTACATACTGCTGTAAGAACGTTGATCAACTTTATAAAAGAGTCTCTAAGCCACCGATATATAACAGTAATAAGGCCTAGGGTATGGATCGAAGGAAATGCACCGGAGAAGAGGTCTGCATATGCAACATTATTCTATGTTCTATCAACATTGATCAAGGTTTTAGCTCCATTCGCACCTTTTGTAACAGAGTATCTGTACAATGCATTCGTAAAGAAGTATGACCCTGAACATGCCCTAGAAAGCGTACATTATGAGAAATGGCCTTCAATACCTCAGAACTTATTGAATGAAAAAGTGTGGAACATTGTTTCGGCACTATTCAAGGCAAGCGAAGACATTCTAGCAATTAGAGCTAAGTATGGCATAAAAAGGCGCTGGCCATTAAAACGTGCATGGGTTGTAATAAACGCGGACGTTGATGATGCGAAGAAAGCTAAGCACATAGTTGAAATATATGCAAATATTAAGCAGGTTGATGTAGTTAGGGAAGCTCCTCAGGGCAACAACATAGTTAAAGCTTCTGAGAAGCCCATTGAAATATACATTGATACTACTATTGACGAAGAACTACTGCTCGAGGGGCTAGCAAGAGACTTTATAAGAAGGGTACAGATGTACAGAAAGGAGTTATCACTACCTGTAGACTACGTACTTAAAGAGGTTATAGTGTACACCCCACATGACACTATGAAAAAAGCTCTAGATAAATATGCAGACTACATCAAGAACGAAGTAAGAGCAGAAAAAATAACACTAATACAATCAAAACCTGAAGATGCTAAACTATGGATTATAGAAGATTACGAAGTTTACATTAAATTACATACCTAGATATGATCAGTATGCAGACCGTATATAGAATGCCCAACGCGCTTAGAGCCCAATTAAGCAGACCCTACGAATACAATAAATCAATACTTTTTATTGAGGGGCCCAGAGAGTATGTAGCTTTTACGCTAAGATCCTACCTCTATACACACCTACATGAGGTATACGTTGTTGGCGACTATACTTGCGAGACCTTTCTAAACTACATTGGGATGCCGCGACTTTGCGTAATCGACAATAATGTAATGCGGTACCACTACAACGCCATGCATAACAACATTAATAAGTTTATGCACATATTTAGATGCTCAAACCCCCAAGGCTCAATATCGTTTGACTGCCTAGAGAAGCTTAAAGAAGCATGTAAGGCGCCAAGAAGCCTAGTTATAGTTGATGGTGAAGAAGACCTCCTTGCACTTGCACTAGCACTTATAGTTCCAAGTGGTTTCATAGTTTTTGGCATTCCAAGAAAAGGCGTTGCTTTGATCAATTCTAGAGAAAGTAAAGTAGATGCAGTGAATAAATTTTCGCAGTTTGTAGAGGAGAGGATATAATCAAGAAATTTTATTGTAAACCCTAGGTACATAAGGTTAAAACCTGTTCTAGAAAGTGCTTAAACCTTGGAGCCGTAACTCGCTATCCCCAGGTAAAGGGTATAACGGTAAATGAATTTAGAGATTGTTGCAGGAGTTATAAAGAAGTTTTCTATAGGTAGCGTAGATTCTCTTGATGAACTTTGCTATAGTCTGTACAATATGTTCAAAGACTTTGGAGCTTCGATAGCTGTAGAGAGATATACATGCTCAAAGATGACAATAGTTGATAGAAACCTTGAGATCAGATTTTATGTCTCTCCTATAGGTGATGGTGTGATAGCAAGCTTTTTTGTTCTTGAACCAGCAACTAATAGTAAATCTTTAATCCATAGCTTAATACAATTATACAAGATGCTAACAAAACTGGTAACTATTAAGGAAACAAATCTGGTTCTACGTTGCAGTTCAGCGCTTGATACCACTCCCACCTTTGCTACAAATCTTTACAACACGCTACCAAAGATAGGTATAGCACTGGAAAATGTTGAAGAAAGAACTGCTGACAATATTTATAAATTAACAGTAATTAAAGGCTTTTACATAGGTGAAGGTTTGCAGAAGAGGGGTGTATTAATAGCATTAATATCCAATGACACAAATGAACTTAGTATAACAATTGAAACAAAGATTGACGAGTCAATAACATTGAACAAGCAGATGCTTGAAAATCAAATAGCCGAGGTTCACAAAGAGTGCAGAGAAATATACACTAAGCTTTTAACTTTCACTTAATTATTTGCTACCATTAAGAGTGGTTTGCAGTGCATGAGCTTGCACTTGCACAAGCAGTGGTAATGACATTAATAGAGGAAGCAAGCAAAAGATCATTAAATAACATCAATGCTGAAGTTGTTGTGGGGGAGTTACAATCAATAGATATGGAAATATTTGAGTATAATTTAAATGAATTAAAGGAGCTTGTCTACCAAGAAAGGAAGATAAAGATCAATATACGTATTGTAAGAGAAGAAGCTAAGTTCAGATGCAATAGATGTGGTTATACGTGGAGACTTTCTGATCTACCAATAACAGAAGATGCAAAGGAGGCAATACATTTCATTCCCGAAGCTGCACATAGCTACATTCAGTGCCCTAGGTGCGGATCACGAGATTTTGAGATTATAAGTGGAAGAGGCGTCTATGTGAGGCTGATATAAATGAGTGTAGTGGATCCTAGGATTACTGCCGCCAAAAGAAACTTAGAGAAATTCTCTCTCGTGATCCCTGTATTTAGTCCTAAGGGTGGTGTTGGAAAAACCTTCATCACAGCGTTGATGGCATACTCTCTAACTCTTGATAACGAATTCACAATCTCTTTACTAGACGCTGACTTCACCAACCCAAGTCTTCATATCGTCCTTGGACTTGACGAGAGTAATTTGAAGATAGAGGAAGAAATGGGAATCAAACCAATTAGAGTTGCTCCAGAAATAGAGCTCATGACTTTGGCCGCGTTTGTGAAGGATTTGACAGTACCGCTTAGAGGTAATGATATAGTGAATGTTGTTAGAGAACTCCTGGCTATAACGAGGTGGAGCGGTAAAATTATGCTGATTGATAGCCCTCCAGGCTTTTCCGATACTCACCTAGAGTTCCTTAGGCTACTTATTGAAGTAAAGGAGCCTAAAGTGCTCCTGGTTTCAACACCTACAACACTTGCATTAAAAGCCACAGAAAGAATTACAAAAACGTTGCTCTCTGAGAACATAAAAATCCTCGGCCTTATCGGCAATATGTGTTTAAGCAATGATGATGAAGGCTCTATTGTGCAAAAAGCACAACAACTTACAATTCCATATCTAGGATGCATACCTTATATCAGTAATGCTGAGAAATTCTACGGAACTTCAATGCTTGAACTTGTGAAAAAGATTGGCACCCCATTAATCTCCATAACGAAGATTATAAAAGAAGCAATTGAATGACAATGAAGCTGTTGATAAAAAGTTAGTTACATGATTTTTGCATTGCTTTCTCCAAATAAATAGTATGCGTATACCTGCCCTAAAGCAATACCACCGTCATTTGGTGGAACCTTCTTAGGCAGAAGAACCTTAATATCTTCATCGCTAAGCACTTCACGAATTCCCCGCAGTATAAAACTATTTACAGCAGCACCTCCACCAATAACAATAAATTGTTCAACATTTCTTTTGCCGTAAATGCTTTTTAATGCTATTTTCCCCAATGCTTTCCCCAACGCAATTTGGACTGTGAATGCAATATCGCGAACTCTTTCTTGTTGTGTCCTGAAATCCTCAGTGCTTTGTATTGTTTCAATCAATTTTTTAATGTAGCTAAGTATATCAATTCTAGGCACATCTCTATATATTGTATCCATGTATTGGAGTTCCTCTATCAACTTACCTCCTCTAGCAATTGCTTCAAGTCTTATTGCGGGTTCTCCCTCATAGCTTCTATATGTGCACACCCCCAATAACGCTGAAACTGCATCAAGAAACCTGCCAACACTAGATGAAGGCGTGTACCTATTCTCAATAACATTTTTAACTACAACTGCTTCCTCGATTGATGATAAACTTAAGCTAGGTATATTCTTGGCCACCTCTAACGCCATTGCACCAAATATCTTTGATAATATTGCAATAACAAGCCTTGCAGGATAAATTATGTCTCTCTCACTTGTTATAGGAATGTGCTCTAATGAGCCTACTCTGCTATAACCCTCAGGTTTCACCATAATAATTTCCCCACCCCACAAAGTACCATCATCTCCATAGCCAGTACCATCCATTGCAATACCTACAACACTATTTTCAAGGCTTATCCCTCTATCAGCTAAGGTTGAGAGCACGTGAGCGACGTGATGCTGTATCTCCATAACATTACAACCATAAATTTCGCATTTTTCGTATGCTAGCTTTCTACTCATGTATTCTGGATGCTTATCCACCACTACTGCAGCTTTAGACCACAGAATATCGTAATTCCTTATTAGGAATTCCAGCATCTCATCAAATTCTTCAATCGTCTCAACATTATCCAGGTCCCCAGCATAAGGCGTTAGCACAACTTTGTCATCAAATCCCACGGCAGCTGTTGTTTGAAGCTCTGCCCCCATAGCTATAACATCCCTACTTAGCTTAAATGGCACTCTAATCCATGCTGGTGCATAGCCTCTACCTCTTCTCAGCATAACAGCCTCGCCATCAGTAAACCTAATCACAGAATCGTCGACCCTATTTACAATGTCTCTGTCATGTGCAAGTACATAGTCTACGACATGCTTCAGCTTTGTAAACACACATTCCTCAGTTCTACACATTGGTAATCCATGTAGGTTTCCGCTAGTCATTATTAAGAACTTGTCCTTAACCTCCATTAGTAAAAGGTAGTGAAGGGCTGTGTATGGTAAGAACACACCCTCTACATCCATGCCGGGCGAAACATAAGGTGAAACAGGGCTATCTTCTCTCTTAGGGAGAAGGACAATGGGTCTCTGTGGAGATGTTAGGATGTCCACTGATGATGGAGGAGCAAAGTAGACTAATCTAGACGCAACATTTAGGTCTAGCGCCATTATTGCGAATGGCTGTGTAGGTCTCTTCTTCCTCTTCCTAAGTAATAGAACAACATCATCGTCTGTAGCTAGGGATGCTATATGGTATCCTCCTATCCCCTTGATAGCAACGATGTAACCTTCGTCAATGAGTTTTGCAACATCCTTTATAGGGTCTTTAGAATCTATTTCCTCCCCATCGGATGTATAAAGATGTAGCTTAGGCCCATCATTAGGGCAACTTATGCCTTGAGCGTGATATCTCCTAATGTTGTTTATATCCTCATACTCTCTTCTACATTCAGGGCATAGCAAATACTTTCTCATACTGGTGTTCTCTCTATCATATGGAACTCTATACATCATTGAGTATCTGGGACCGCACCATGCACATGAATTGAATGGGTATCTATATCTTCTATCTCTTGGATCGAGAACCTCTCTTAAGCAATGCTCACATATTGCTATGTCTGGCGGTATCATTGACCTCTTGACTTTACTATATCCACTCTTCTCTATCACAAATTTTTCAAAGCCTCGAGGCCCTTCTGAAAATAGCTGTACCTCCTCAATTATTGAAAGTGGTGGTAGAAACTGTGAAAGTGCATCCATAAACCTTTTTAATTCTGCTTCCTCTCCTTCAATAAATATCTCTACCTCTGAACCTCCAAGATTCTTAACATACCCTTTAACACCAGCATAAACAGCTGCTCTATGAATTGCAGGCCTGAAGCCAACGCCTTGCACAAGCCCAGATACAACGATCCTTATGGCCTTGTACATGGCGTATCAGCATATTCTTGGAAGACTGTATCCGCGAGCATCAACAATGGTTCTTCCACCAATCTCTGTAACAGCAATGACCTTGCCTTTGAGGAAATTGTTACGAGGAGCCTCAACATATCCTACAATTTCAGCATTGAAACCAGATGCTTTCAAATCCTTAGTAAGAGAGTCTGCAATACTGTTATCGGCCGCGATTACTGCTACCCCCTCACTAGCCATGGTCAACGGATCAATGCCCAACGCTTCTAAGAATTCTCTTACACTGCTTTCTATTGGTATCCTATCCCTTTCAATAACAATTGTAAGCCCAGTTTCTCTGGCCCACTCATTTAGAATAGCTGCAATTCCTCCTCGTGTGGGATCGCGCATTGCATGAATGTAATCAGCGTATTTCTCTACTATTGGTAAGAGATTGATTAAGGGTTTAACATCGCTCCTAATGCTCTTTAACTTATCCAGCATACCTAACTGAGATGCTAAGACAACAGCACCATGCGAAGCTATTGGATCTGTGACAATTATCTTATCCCCGGGAGCAAGGTTGATGTCTACGATAGGCTTTTTGGCTATACCAATACCCATTGTAGCTATTACAATTCCGTCAAGGGCACCCTTAGGCATTACCTTGAAATCTCCGGTAATAAGAGGTATTTTGAGCTCCTTAATAAGGGAAAGCATGTCGTCAACAACTTTATTAAGGTCATTAATGCTGAAACCCTCCTCAACTATAATGGCGTCAGCCATTGCAACGGGTTTCGCACCCATCATAATAAGATCGTTCACCGTTCCAGAAACTGCAAGCGTACCTATAGAACCCCCCGGAAAGAAGATAGGCTTTATTGTGTAGCTATCAACAGTTATTACGAGATTTACATCTCCTAGCCTGATTACTGCGCCATCATCAGGAATGTCTATACCTACACCTTTCTCAACCCTCTTAAGGTCTAGAGGAAGCTTAGAGAATATTAATTTCTCAAGCAATTCAAAAGTTTCTTTACCTCCAAACCCATGCACTAAGGAAACTGCCTCTTCCGACATTATTCTCGACACCTGCCTAAGGTGATTTATCTAGTGTAGCTTTCCTTTTAACATGTTTTTTAGTGTTTCAAATATGAACCCTGGCAATATTTTCTCATGTTCATCAAAATAGCTATTACTTCTTAATCGAATTCTAATAGTGCGCCATCTTATAACTTTGCTGAGCATGAAACTAAAATTATTAATACCTTGCCATAGAAGAACTTTCAGATAATACTGCCTCTTTAGCTGATTGAGTAGTTTAGCCATTCTATTCATCGTGGCATTGTCATATTGTAGCGCAACCTGGGGTAGCATTTGCGAGAAATACGATATTGCGTATAAACCTCCCCCACTTACACTCTTCACCATAGATACTGCATCACCTAAACACACCGCATCTACACCTATAACTTTCTGGGGGTATCCCATCAATACTATTCCTCCATAAAGCTGGCTTTCCTCACCTAAAATAAATGCCCTTAATGATCTTTGAAAAAATTTAGTGACATGTTGCTCTAAGACACGTGCTGGAGATACAGAAAGGCTTGTTGCAACTCCTATTGTAGCTTTATGTGTATCTATTGGTGCAAGCCATGCAAAACCTAATCCAAGTACTGTAGGGTTTATGTAAATGTAGAGCGCGTGTTCATCTATAAGCCCCTTAATTTTATAATCCTTCTGCAAGCCAATTAAAGGGATTGATGTTGAATCACAACCAACTCTTTTAGCAATTCGCCCTGAAAATCCTTCAGCGATAACAGCAAAATTGAAAGGTTCATCTCTATAGAGGTCTTTCCGTAACCAATCCCTTATAGTTGCAACCCAACCACTTTGCTTCTTAACTAATGAGATAACTTCGTGACCAAATCTTATGTCTACACCTTTACTCAATAGAACCTCCTGAAGCTTTTCTTCATGCTCCACCCTATTAATACGGTATGCAAAGTAGCTTGAGGAGTAGAGCTCTAAAAAGGGTGTGTATCCATTTATATAGAAGAAGATGCTGTTGTATTTCTGTAGCGTATGCTTGCTTGCAAAAGGAATCCTCTCTAAGGTCTCTTTCGATACTATTCCAGTGCAATGCCTATGAGGTGTGCGAGTAACTCTACGCTCATATACCACAACAGAAGCTCCTGAATGGAGCAGGTGATAAGCTGATAAAAGCCCTGATATCCCACCACCAACAATTATGGCTTTCAACATCTATCACTCACATTGTTAATACCTTAGCTATTGAGTTGCTCCAAAGATTTAAACTACCCTAATCTATAACTTAAAGGTTTTATTTACTGCTGTTTTGGAATATAATGTCTCAAGGTCTGATAATATGAATATAGCTAGAATTTTACAAGCAGTTCAAGATACATTCTCTAAACAGGAGCTTCTAGAGCTTGTAGCGCAGATTTCAAGGTTTCATAGAATTCAAGGATCTAGTGATATTGAAAAAGCAGCTGAATACATTTATAGCACCTTAAAGGAGGCCTCTATCTACGATGTGAAGATACGTGAGTATAGCTATTCTAAGCAGTATGGAATCCATTTACCTGTTGTTGGATGGGATCTTGAGGAATGCTATGTAGAGATGGTGAGACCTCTCCACATAAGATTGGCAAGCTCCATTGAGTCAAAGATGTGTGCAGTTACACATTCTCCTTCAGGTTCTGTAGAAGCAGAAGTAGTATATATTGGTAGGGGACTTGATCTTGATAAGGAAGCAATAAACAAGGTAAAGGGAAAGATTGTGCTAAGTTATGGAACGCCATATCTTGTCTACAATACACTTGCAAATGCTGATGTAGCTGGCTTTCTGTTCTATAGGCCAAACGCACCAGAAAATGCTCTGCCTTACTTTGGACTTTTCTTAACACCTGAAGAGGCTGAGAAAAGTAAAGCTCCCGCAGCTACAATACCCAGAAGCTCCGCTAATAGGATCATCTCTTTGCTGGAAAGAGGAGAAAAGGTTGTAGTTAGAATAGATGTTAAGGCTCGTTATAGAAATGATGCAAAAATGAAAGTTGTTGAGGCTTCAACACAATATAGTGAAAAAGAAAATGTAGAAGGAGAGGTGCATATCTTTGCGCATTACTGCCATCCCCAAGGCGAAGTAAACGATAATGTTAGTGGTACGGCAACAGTAATTGAGGTTGCGCGAGCATTAGACAGGGCTGTTTCTAGGAATATTATTAGCATAGGTAATAGAAAGAAAGTTGTGTTTGTTGTATTTCCAGAATACTATGGTTCCTTACCATATCTAATAGATAAGGTACAGCTAGAGAAGTCTAAAATTGAATTCGGCGTTAATCTGGATATGGTGGGAGAAAAACAGGAGTTTACAAGATCCACACTAAACATTATACTGCCTCCACGCATTCTTGCACATGATATGTATGAAGCACTCCTCTTCAAACTGATTCTAACGACTCTTAGCAGTGATGCAAAGTCATTCAACGGAGTTTCTAGGATACTTAGATACAGACTTGATGTACTTCCCTATGATGGTGGAAGCGATCATGATATTTACCTACAGTTTGCAGTACCCTCAGTAATGCTTAATCAATGGCCTGACATATTCTATCACACGAGTGAAGATAACATAGATAAATTCGACCCTGACATAGCAAAGGCTATAGGCGTTGCCGTAGGATCCTTTGCTATTATATCCATGCAGAAAGATAAACTAGATCTAGATGTAGACACCCTTACAAGGCGTTATCATGAATTTAGAGAAGGGTATATACAGTTAAAGAATTGCCACATCAATGAAGCCTCAGAGACCAGAGTTGCCTTACCGAAGAATGAGAAGAGGTATAGATATGTTGGTCCTAAAGGTGTATTAAGCTTGAGGCACCTTATCAAATTATTGCCACCACAAGATTTCAAAGAGCTCTTAAAGCTCATAGACGAAGACTTCAAGAATTTCCTGGCACTTAGATTTATACCCCTCCTACTAATGCACCGCGCATTAACAGCCTCAGAGATTGCTGCAGAAATTCAAAGAGAATACTGCAAAGCTGTAGAGTACTCATTCATCGATAAAGTCCTAGAAACTCTGACAAAACTCGGATTGGTAGAGACAGTATAAAGAATTGGCTGTAAACCATGATATGATTTTACTTGCTATACTTTCTCAGAACTTAGCATGCCACAGACAGGGCATCGGGGATTTCTCCGAACCTCAATTAAGGTAAATTCCATGTTCAACAGATCTACTATTAATAGCTTGTTTTCAAGAACTTTACCTGTATTAAGGATGAGCTTTATAGCTTCAGAAGCCTCCAGCACACCTAGCAAGCCAGGTGTAACACCCATAACAGGGATTACTCTATCCTCCTTCACAACCCCCCTAACGTTTAGCGGTCTTAAACAGAAAAGACATGGTGTCCTACCGGGTATTATAGTCGTTACTTGTCCATACCAGCCCTCCACACCAGCATGTATAAGCGGCTTTCTATACCTTACGCAAAGCTCATTTAATATGAGCCTCGTGCTCCAGTTATCAAGGGCATCAACAACCACATCCGCTTTATTGACAAGTTTCTCCCCAAACTCATAATCAAATTTCCTATTGTAGCATTCTAATTCAATATTCGAGTTAATGCTTCTAATTCTTTCGCAAGCAACAAGAACCTTAGGTTTACCAATATCGGACTCCGTATAGAGTATCTGTCTATTCAGATTAGAGAGCTCAACAAGACCATCATCAATTAAAATAAGCTTTCCAACACCAGCATATGCTAAATATGTTGCAACAGAAGTTCCTAAACCACCGACACCAACAATCAAAACCTTTGCATTTTTTAACTTCTCCTGCCCTTCTGCACCAATCAACCTTATTTGTCTATCGAATCTCTCAAAATCTTT
>JAPWUB010000050.1 GCA_028275745.1 Desulfurococcales archaeon
TATATAGAAGAGTATCAGTGTTACAAGAAGCTAACCCAATGCTTGGACATAGAGGAGTAAGAGTAGGTGTAACCTATCCAGAATTCTACTACTACCTATCAAAGGCCATACTAGAGGCTGCAGCCGAACTTAAGAAGGAAGGCTACAACCCAATAGTTGAGATAATGATACCGCAGGTGGCTGACGTAAACGAGATCAAGTATGTGAAGCAAAAAGCAATATTGCCAGCACTAGAAGATGTTAAGAAGAGGTATGGCGTTGAACTGAACGTGAAGATAGGTACCATGATTGAGACTGTAAGAGCGTGCCTAACAATGGATGAGATAGCGAAGGAAGTCGACTTCATAAGCTTTGGAACCAATGACTTAACACAAGCAACATTTAGCTTTAGCAGAGATGACGCTGAGAATAAGTTCCTGCCATTCTACCTACAAGAAAAGATATTACCAGCAAACCCGTTCGAGACCCTGGACATTAAAGGCGTTGGCAAACTAATTGACATGGCGGTAAAGCTTGCCAGAGCAAATAATCCGAAGATAGAGATAGGTATTTGCGGCGAGCATGGAGGAGACCCTGCATCAATAATGTTCCTACACCAAGTAGGACTCGACTATGTAAGTGCATCGCCATTTAGAGTACCGGTAGCAAGATTAGCAGCTGCACAAGCAGCGCTAAAGTATAAGTATGGCAAGGAACAGAAGTAAAGAGTGTACCGTTAATATTTCAAAATCGTGCTACTATTCCACCACAAAATCTTTTGATTTTTCTTCAGAATTACATACGCTGTTCCCTTAATCTTAAATCTTGATTACTTTTTATCATAAACTTTATTAGTGGCATAGCCAAATGTAAACCACGTTAAGAAGTGGGGTAAGTCATAATGTTTGATAGGGAGATAACTCTAAGGGTTGAGTCTGCTAAGCAACGTGATGTGAGTAAGAAGATTGTTAGGATTCCTAGGAAGGCTTTCAAGGAGCTAGGCATCGAAGTTGGAGACTATGTTGAGATCAGGAGTAGAAAAGGTGTTTCAGTGGCTCAAGCATGGCCTGCTTATCCTGAGGATGAGGGTTATGAGATTATTAGGATGGATGGGTATTTAAGAGAAGTTTTGGGTGTTGCCGTAGGAGATGTGGTAACTGTAAGGAAAGCTAATGTTGCGCCTGCCCAAAGGGTTGTCTTGGCTATTGAGGAGCCTGAGCAACAGGCTGGTGTAGAGTATGATCCGATGTATAAGAGGAGGCTGGCTGAATGGATAGCTGAGTATGTGAAGAGGGAGCTGCTTCAAAAACCGTTAATGAGAGGAGATATAGTTGTACTACCATACTATGGCTACTTCGGCAATCCTGTAAGGCTTAGGGTAATCTCAACAGTTCCTTCACAGGCTGTATATATAACAGAGACCACAGAGATAAGTGTCAGGTTAGAGCCTGTTAGGGTTCCTGCTGGGATACCAAGGGTTACTTGGGAAGATATCGGAGATCTTGAGGAGATTAAGGAGAAGATAAGAGAAATCGTTGAGCTGCCCATGAAGCATCCAGAGCTTTTTGAGAGACTAGGTATAGAACCTCCAAAAGGGATTCTGCTCTACGGCCCGCCAGGAACAGGTAAGACCCTATTAGCAAAAGCATTGGCTAACGAAGTTGGCGCATACTTCATCGCAATCAATGGCCCTGAAATAATGTCGAAGTATTACGGAGAGTCTGAGCAGAGGCTTAGGCAAATATTTGAGGAGGCTAAGAAGAATGCTCCTGCAATTATATTTATTGATGAGATCGATGCTATAGCTCCAAAGAGAGAGGAGGTTGTAGGCGAGGTGGAAAAGAGGGTTGTCGCACAGCTCCTGACGCTAATGGATGGTTTGGAAGAAAGAGGAAAAGTAATAGTTATAGGTGCAACTAATAGGCCTGACGCCGTGGATCCAGCTCTTAGAAGACCTGGTAGGTTTGATAGGGAGATAGAGGTTCCGCCCCCAGATAAAAGAGCTCGTAGAGAAATCCTAGCCGTGCATACAAGGAACGTGCCCTTAGCTGACGATGTTGATCTAGATAAAATTGCAGAAATAACATATGGTTATACTGGTGCAGATCTAGCAGCACTTGTGAAAGAAGCAGCAATGAATGCTCTTAGGAGATTCCTAAAGGAGCACGCAATTGATTTGAACAAACCAATCCCACCAGAACTGCTACAAAAGCTTAAGGTATCAATGGCCGATTTCTACCAGGCATTAAAGGTTGTGCCACCCTCACTAATGAGAGAAGTTCTAATGGAGATTCCCGAGGTTCACTGGGACGATATTGGAGGTCTTGATGAGGTTAAGCAGATTCTGAGAGAAGCAGTTGAATGGCCTTTGAAGTATCCTCACATGTTTGAACAAATGGGTATAAGACCGCCAAAGGGTATACTACTCTATGGACCGCCAGGCTGCGGTAAAACATTACTAGCTAAAGCAGCTGCAACAGAGAGTGGTGCTAACTTCATTGCTGTTAAGGGCCCTGAGATACTGAGTAAGTGGGTTGGCGAATCTGAGAAGGCTATTAGGGAGATCTTTAGGAGAGCTAGAAAAGCTGCACCAACAATAATATTCTTTGACGAAATCGATGCTATCGCACCTGCAAGAGGTCGTGACGTCTCTGGGGTAACAGACAGAATCGTTAATCAGCTATTGACAGAGATGGATGGTATAGAGCCTCTTCGCGGCGTTGTTGTAATAGGGGCTACTAATAGGCCTGATCTTCTAGACTCCGCGCTACTACGTCCAGGTAGGTTTGATAGAATAGTGTTTGTACCTCCACCCGATACAAAGGCTAGATACGAGATACTAAAGATACACACTAGAAAGATCCCACTAGCACCTGATGTAGACCTTATAGACCTAGCTAAAAAGACAGAGGGCTATAGCGGCGCAGATTTAGAGGCGCTTGTAAGAGAGGCTGTAATGCTTGCCTTAAGGGAAGAGATGAGGCCTAGACCCATAGAATATAGATACTTCCTCAAAGCTATGGAGCACGTAAAGCCAAGCCTAACACCAGATAGACTAGAGCATTATGAGAGAATTAAGGAGGAGTTATCGAGAAAGATAATGTACATGTAACGCAACTTTTTCTATCCAAGTAACTAAAGCACAACATTACAATTCACTACCTTTTCAGCACTTATTAGCTACAGGATTCCCAAAAATAACATTTAGTAGACCTAGAGCTGATAAGCATCTTGGTAGTTATAATAAATCTCGTTGCAACCTCATGCTCTACACCACAAACTAAAGTATAATGGACATAGGGTTGCAATATGCTGAAGAGAGAGGAGATAAGCAACATAGTGAAGGCTTCTCAGTATCAAGAACTAAAAAAATTGTTTCTTAAAGAGCTCAACAAAGCTATTGAGGGAAGGTACCGTCTTCTTCTAATACTTTCAGGCGATGACAATAAGAGGCTCGCAGTGATACTCTCTGACATCCTAATAGCATTTTTAAGGTCTTTTGTGCGTAGAAAGGACTATGCAAAAATACTTTATATATTTCACGACGAATTTGATGATGCAAGAGCACGCCAAAGAATTGTGAAGAGCATTATAAGGAAGTATGTTAAGCGTAAGAAGCTGAATACCGAGATAGAGTTCGGAGTATATGAAGCTTCTGAGAAGTACCTTGGCACAACGTATCAAGGCTTAGTAATGGATGTCATAAATAGTTTAAGGCCTTTGGATCTCGGCAGGCTTGTAGGCATTGTTGAAGGTGGAGGTATAGTTATTCTCCTAACACCCAAATGGAGTGACTGGCATAATAGGAAGAACTTGTTCCAAATGTCACTAACAGTGCCTCAACACCCTGAGCCTAGGAAAGTCTTTGTTAGATGGTTTAAAGAGATTACAGAGAATAGTGATGGGCTCTTCATATACGACGTAGATAGCGATACCATAATCAAGTCCGCTCCACCAAAGCTAAGGATCGTAGAGAGGAAAAGCATCAAGCTTCCAGAAAATACAACTTTTCCACAAGAGCTCTACAAGCTTGCCTTAACTCAGGACCAGGTTGAAGCTATAAAGTTTATAGAGACACTTGCCTCTCCCATACCCAAGCCATTTAAAAGGGCATCAATTGTTCTCATTGCTGATAGAGGCAGAGGAAAGTCATGTGCCATTGGCATAGCTTTAGCAGGATTAATAAAGTCTCTTCTAGAGTCAAAGAATAAGGTTAGAATAGCCGTTACAGCTCCATCCCTAAACAATGTCCAGGCACTAATGCAGCTGGCGATAAAAGCCTTAGAGGCTCTGCAGTTCAAGTACAAGGCTTTAAAGAAGGGGGACATGATTTACGAAATAAAGGGTGATAGATTTAGCATTGAGTACTGGGAACCTGCCGTTGTACCTAAACTAGATGTAGACATAGCAGTTGTTGATGAAGCCGCTGGAATACCTGTACCACTACTCCATAAAATTTGGCTAAGATTCAGAAGAACAATATTTGCAACAACAATTCATGGTTATGAAGGTGCTGGAAGAGGTTTCTCGGTAAGATTCATGAAGAGATTAAAGGAGGATAAAGATACCAAGCTAGTAATTTATGAAATGGAGGAGCCTATAAGGTACGCTATTAATGACCCTGTTGAGAGATGGCAATTCAGGGTTCTGCTTCTTGATGCTGAACCTGAGGAGCTTACTGAAGAGGATATTAAGCTAATTAGGGAGAAGCAGTTTATTTACCTTAAGCTTAATCCAGAGGACTTATTCAGGCTTGAGAATGAGAAACTTCTTCGAACATTATTTGGGATATATGTGCTTGCACACTACAGGAACGAGCCTGACGACCTTGCAATGATGGCTGACGCCCCACATCATAGTATTAGAGCTCTTGCTCTAAAGAATGGAAAAATTGTCGCAGCTGCACAGCTTGCCGAAGAGGGCCCTATAGCCTCTGACTCGATCCACTCTCTTCTTAGGGGAGGTAAGATCCCGGGCAATATCATACCAGACAGATTGCTAAAGCATGGTAGGATAAACGAGATTGGGCTTGGCAAGGGGTGGAGAATCGTCAGGATAGCTGTTCATCCATCTGTTCAGGGTAGAGGTATAGGTTCATACCTCCTTAATGAGCTGGTCAAGGAGTCTATTGAGAGAGGCTATGACTGGATTGGTAGTGGATTTGGAGCTACGGAAGAGCTTCTTAGGTTCTGGGTGAAGAATGGATTCATACCTGTACACATATCACCTGATAGAAACCCTGTTAGTGCTGAGTATACTGTTTTGGTAATCAAGCCTCTTAATGATATGTGGCGTGAAATAGTTCATATACTCTACAAAGAGTTCAGAACAAAGATGCTTGAAAGCTTGCACGACACTTATAGAGATCTAGAGGTGGGAGTTGCACGTATACTACTAAGTGCTTACGATACGAGGGATGGTTGCAGAAAACCTGAATTAACACCAATTCAGTTGGATAGATTGCTAAGCTATGTAGAGGGGTACATGACTTATGAGTCCTGCAGCGATGCTGTAACAATGCTTGTGAAGGCGTACTGGAGTAGTAGTAAGGAGTGTAGGATACTAAACAGCACTGAGGAGAGCTTAACCATACTCAAAGTTCTTCAAGGATTGCCTTGGGAAATGTGTGGCGATATAATTGGTAGGAGGAAGAGCAAGCTTGTAGATGATATGAGGAACATAGTCATAAAACTTTTAGAGGCTTACATCAATATCGCAAAGAAAGATGTAGACACTCTGCTCGGACATGTAACGTTAGATCAATACAAATCTAAAACTCACGAAAAACACGTGTCGTGATGAATCATGGGACCTAAGTTAACGTGGACAACACTTGTAGCAGAGGTTGCTAAGAAAGAGCCTGATCTGTACATGTACTGCGCATCATGCTCTAAGCCTTTGCAATGCTCTGAAAACTTAGAGATTAACACCCCCATCGAAATCAAGATCTTAAATGCGTGCTGTGCTTGTGTTTTTCAACTCATTCTAGAAGACTTTAACGTGCCAACATTGTTTCTGGAAACATCGACTGGCGAGAACGAGAGCATATACATTCTTGCTGATGTTTTGCTAGACATTACGGAATCTCAGGCAACTGTAGTACCGTTGGATAAGGTAAACGATTACTTGGAGTATATGAAGGAGATAGATGAAGAGAAAGCAGAAAAGATAATGCTATTCCTTAGCGAAGCCTTGAAAATGAGTAGATAAGCCTTCTTTACACGCTCTTTAAAACTGCTTCAACACCTTCCTCACTTACACTAACAATAGCATAGTATCCTCTAGACACAGGACCTGGATTAACAACTAGGGTTTCTCCAACACGTTCTACGCATCGCGACTCATGAACATGGCCGGAGAGCGCAATCAATGGCTTATACTCCTCAATAACTTTTCTTAATGCTTTGGAGCCTATATGTTCTCCTGTGTATGCCTTATCACACTGTGTGTTGAATGGTGGTACATGAGTGACAATGATAGCTTTGGTGCCAGGAGGTAGAGAAGACAATACCTTTTCAAGCTTCTGCTCTATAACATCCTCTGTGTATTCAAGTAAGCTATTAAATGGTGTGATTGTTGATCCACCTAATCCTGCTAGGTAGTAGCCTTGAAAGAGGTAGCCTCTTTCGTGAAGATTTACGAATACGTCATGAAGGCCCTCGACCTCGTTGTAATGGCTCTCGATATCGATGTTGCCTGGCACTGCAAAAACCCTTTGAATTCTGTATTTCTTAACCGTTTCTGCGAGTTGAATTAGGAGCTCTTTTGTTTTGTAGGGATTCCTGTAAGGCGCTATATCACCGCAGAAAATAATTGCATCAACACTACTTTCCCTCTTTTCGGTAGCTAGGATCAGGTCTATGTATTCAACTTTGCCGTGTGCATCGCTAATTACGAGTAGGTTAATCTTCCTCAAGCTCGCCATACTGTACATACCTTGCACTGCGCTTTAATAGGTCTAGACCATCCCTATTTTCCATCTTATATAGAGCTCTTCTTAAGGCTTCTAGCGGTTTAGGCTCTCTACCTGCAAATTCTGCTGCTGAAACTATGCGAAGCCTGTATAAGGGTCTCAATAAGTTAACAAATGAGGTATAGTTAAGGTCTCTAAATATGTGATGATCTAGAACAAGTGTTTCCAGAACCCCCCTATTTCTCTCAATAAACTTATTCAAGAAGTTTATAGACTTCTTCATATCGTCTACCATGAAAGCATGGTTTAGTAGGTATGAGGGGGGACCATCAATTATAGCTATATTCGGATTACAGAATTCCAAAAGCTTAAAATGCTCACTAGAAGCACCGCCTTCGATATCTGATGAATACAGCATAACCCTGTCGCTATCACTTATACATATACTTAGCACATAGCCAAGCCTTGCATCTCTTCCATGCGGCAAAGGAGTGCTAAACCTTATGAACGTAGAGCCAACATTTAGAGATGCACCGTCAACAACCTTTACATCCCTTGCAAACTCCTTGGCAATGCTTAAAAAGCGGTGTGCACGCCTCTTTTGAGAGTAATTAATATTTGAGTTAAAGTCTTTAATTAGGAGTGTTCTGCCTTTATACATTGATGGATCTAAAAATCTCGCAGGATCATGATGATCGTAGTGATAGTGAGTAATAATAATGTATTCCGCATCTCTTACCAGCTCTTCAATTCTCTCAAATGTTTCAAGGAGCTGCTTTACTTCAATTATATGTGGCGGTAGACCATATCTTCGCGGAGCTAGAGCAGCTGATGGATCTATAATTGCTAGGATGTCGTTAGTTTGTATGAATGTTGCCTGAGATCTAACACCAAAGCTCTCAAATCCTACCGGAATAATCTCCATATCCTTACACTCTCTGCTCTACAACAAACATTGTTAACGCATTAGCAAGTTCCCTACCTTCACACTCGACTATTGTGTGCACATGAATAACCCTTTCACCCTTGCCTGCAACGCAAGATCTTAGAACTAGATCTCCTAGCATTTCAGGCTGTGAAATAAAGTTTGTTGTGTGCGATAAAGCTACGAGATACCCCTCCTCCGACAACCCAAAAATCTTTGCCGTAGCCTCTGCAGCTATAATTGATAGAAAAGCTAAGA
>JAPWUB010000051.1 GCA_028275745.1 Desulfurococcales archaeon
GATATGTTGGTATATAGTAGTTCCAGAACCAAGCTAGTTTTGCAATTGCATCCCAGAAGCTGCTTGTTCCGGGCACACTTGCCTGCAACTTCATTTGCTCGTAGTATGGATTAACATATATAACAGTACCATTCTTTAGAGGAACGGGCCACGTATAGTTAAACTTTGTTGCACTCAAGTAGCTTAGTGAGGGCCAGTACCTGTTTAAGTAGGCTGTATAAGCTGTTGCTAGCCCAGCTGGGTTTATGATATCCCAGTTTAGAGTCACATCAAAACTGAATGTACTCCAAAGTTGTGAGTAAACACCTACATCGACACAATTAGATACAGCATCTATTCCATGTGCTTGCCACTGTGCTGCAAGATTGCTTGCTTGCGATACCCAGTCTGCCCAAGCAGATACACACAGAACCTCGAAGTGGAAGGGCTTTCCATTTGGCATATACCACTTTCCATCAGCACCCCTCTTAAACCCAACACTCTCCAACAATTGATACGCTTTCTGAGGATTGTACCCGTAGTTGATAGGTAGGTTATCTGTAATCCATGTTGGAAGATCTGAAGATTTGAATTGTCCTGTAACGAGATCTGTATATGGAAGTGTAATTGGTGGAAATGCTTTAGCTGCTTCAGAAACATTAATAAGCATTGATAGAGCCCATCTAACCTCTGTTATATTAAATGGATACCTTAGCAAGTTGAACCATATACCTTGTACCTCTAAGCCTTGAAGCCAAGCTCCTTTAACTCCTCCAGCGGATTTATCTATTTCTACTAGTGTTAGTGGTGATATGCCATGCCATGTCAATAGATTCATACCATTAATCATATTTGCAATCATCTGCTCCTCAGCTCTAGCAAACAATATTTCACCAGAGTCATACTGCACATATTTGGACCATCTGCACCCAGGGTTTTTAACAAGCTTTATACTTGTTGTGGTTAGTGTTGATGGATCTGGCCAGAAGGGTCCTGTACACCACGGTGTATCCATCGGCAAATCCCTAACTTCATTTTGCAATGCTGTTAAGTTGTATCTCTTTGAGACCTCGCTTAAGGGTATATTGGCAACCATTTCAGCATACTTACCAAATATGTTATAGGGTGTGGTGATTTGCGATGTTAGAATCTGGAAGAAGCCCTGGTACCAAATGTTAGTTGTAAAACTATAGCTATTGATGTGTGTAGTATCTACTTTGCCTGTTTTCGGATCATATATGGGAGCCGTCAATGAAAATACTGTTCTGTTGAAGTAAAACCTTATAGTGTAATCATCAACAATTCTCACATCTAGTAACCATGGAATGAAATTCTGGAATATCTTCCACTGAATCACAAAATATGTCCAAACATCTCTAGCTGTGAAAGGCACAAGATCTTTGCCATTAAACCATTTAGTATCTTCAAATAGTTTCACTTCGAGGTAGCCTTCAGTTGGATTTACCGATACTTCTTTTGCAAGTAGTGGAAGTAAGTAACCATGGTAAGCTTCAAAACTATACAATGGTAATGTACATGCAGATCCTATCAGACCTTGTGCGCCTCCCAAAACGCTAAGGGAAGCAAAGGGGTTCCAAGTAATTGTTGGTGGAACAACGTACCATGCATTTAGGTGAAATGTTGCTCCTTGGCTCCTAACTATATTTGGTGATATCATCATTACAGGTAATATTAGTAATACTAGTGCTATAGCTAAAAACTTTAATGGTATGGTGTTATTGTGCATTAAACCACACCACTGATAAAAATACCAATTAGCAGAAATTTATAAACTATAATGAAAATGGATTAATTAAAACATTATTTTGAAATAAAGATGAAGAATAGAAAAGATGCTTTCTTAATAGAGATGACATGCGACTAAATGTTTCGATGAAATAGCCTTTAATACTACTTCCTCTTTACGACACTTCTCAGTAACAAAAGGACATCTATCGCTAAGTGGGCATCCTGGAGGCTTACTTAATGGTGATGGCGGGGATCCTCTTAATAATAATTTCCTACTAGCCCTAGCTTTAGGGTCTGCTACGGGTATGGCAGATATCAATGCCTGCGTATATGGATGCAGGGGGTTCTGCAATAGTTCTCCTAGCGGTGCTTGTTCAACTACCCTGCCTAGATACATTACGAGAACCTTCGTTTGAGATCCAAAATACTGCAGAAGTGTGATTTCATGTGTTATGAATAGAAGTGATGTACGCATAGCCTGGATAGCATTCTTGAGTGTACTGACAATAGCACCTTTTAGTGATGCATCTAACATTGTTACAGGTTCGTCAGCAACAATATACATTGGTTTAAGTAGCAGTGCTCTTGCAATAGACACCCTTTGTCTTTCTCCTCCACTTAATTGAAACGGATATTTATTGAGATACTTCTCTGGAGGATTTAAACCAACTTTTATCATAGTATCTGAAACCAGCTCCAAAGCCTCTTTATCGCTATGAACTAGTTTATGATACTTGATTATATCCATTAAAATGTCCTTCGTCGTTTTAAATGGATGCAGACTTGCATAAGGATCTTGAGGTACATACTGCGCATTTAATCTGTATTTCCTGTAGTCCTCTTTATACATCTTCCTGATATCCTTCCCCATAAACTTTACTATGCCCTTTGTTGGTTTTACTAAGTCTAAGGTTACCTTTCCAAGTGTTGTTTTACCTGAACCGCTTTCCCCTAATAACCCTACTATCATTCCCTGTTCAATCTCTAGATCTACATTATCCACTGCATTGAATGGTAATTTCTTTAAGCCTTTTCTTATAGCAAAAGTTACTACAATGCCTTTTGCTTCTATTAATGACACACACATCACCTCTTTGCATATAACCAGCAGGATACAAAATGATCCTTCTCAACCTCTATGAAGGGTGGTTCTTCCCTTCTGCAGATATCCATGGCAAATGGACACCTCGGGTGAAACTTGCAACCAGGTGGTAATTTTCTGTAGTCTGGCGTTGAGCCAGGTATTGTTTCAGGCTCTCTAAATTCGCCAAGTTTAAGCACAGCTTTTAGTAATCCTATTGTGTATGGATGCTTTGGATTATAGAATATGTTTTCAACGTTAGACTCTTCAACTATTCTACCAGCGTATATAATAGCAACTCTATCTGCTATATCAGCCACAAGGGCGATATCATGCGATATGAGCATGTATGTTAAACCGTATTTTGCCTTTAGCTCATTTAACATTATCAGAATCTCTCTTTGTGTGAGTACATCTAGCGCCGTCGTAGGCTCATCTAGTATTAGTAGTTTGGGGTTTAAAAGAAGGGCTAGTGCAATTAATACTCGTTGCTTCATGCCTCCACTCATTTCAATTGGATAAAGGCTTAACACTCTATGCGGATCTAATTTTACTGCTTCCAGCAATTTCCAGGCCTTCTCCAGGGCCTCTTTTTTATCGAGATTATGGGCCCTTGCTGTCTCCATAAAATGATCTTTGATTCTTATTGTGGGATTAAGCGAATTTAAAGCACCTTGAGGAACCATTGCAATTTCTCTCCATCTGAAATTGTTAGAAAATTCGTATTCCGGAACCTTAAGTAGATCCACTGGATGAGGAGATGCATAGTAGAGAATCTGTGAATCTGCATCAATATGCGCTATTTCTGGCAATGTCCTCATTATTGAGGAGGCTATTGTTGATTTACCGCATCCACTTTCACCAACAAGAGCATATGTCTCTCCCTTGAAGATATTAAAGTAGATATTTGACACAACTTTAGTGTTAAAGTACGATACATTCAAATTTTTTACGCCTAATAGTATCTCACTCACATTTCTTCACCCTGTAGATAAGTTCTTAAAGCAGGGTTAAATATGTCCTCCATTGCTTTTGCAATGTTTATGAGAGCATATTGAAGTAACACAATTGTTATTATAGGAGACCATAATGCAAGTATAGCTTTGTCTGAATATAGCGCTCCACCACCCCTTATAGCCATGTATATTTGAACTCCCCAGTTATCTGGAGTCATAGGCATAAGACCTAGAAATGCAAGACCTGTATATCCATATATGGCGCCAACACAACTTAGCACCAGGTTCATTGCTATGAATGGTGCCATAAATCTTAGAACTTCGTCAAACATTATTTTCCATGAACCATAACCAATAGTTTTTGCAACATCTATGAACTCTCTTCTCTTTAGAGCAATAGTTTGAGCTCTCACAGCCCTTGCTAAAGATGCCCAAGCTGTTATACTTAAAACACCCGCCAAGACAAGTACATTTGTTTTTAGTTCTGGAGGTAAAATTACTACCAATATTAATGCCAGTAGATATGTTGGTATAGTCAATGCGACATTTATCGCTAGCGAAAGTAGTTCATCTACAAGACCACCAACATAACCTGCTATCAGACCTATTGCTGTACCAACACCAACAGTAATTAATGCAGATAGAAATGCTACAGCAAGTGTCTTCGGAATGCCATAAATTATTGTCAAAAGCAGTGGCCTGCCAGTATACTCTGTGCCTAGAATGTACCATGGAAAATCTCTTAGTGAGGGAGGTTGATACATGTATTCCCATCCTCCCTTATATGGTGGTAAAGGTGGTACAAACCCCAAAACTACAACAAGAGCTGCTATAATGTATACTAATAACACAACCAAGCTAAACAATAGCGTAGGGCTTCGTGAAAATATCTTAAACACGAGTTTAAGTTGCTTAGCCAAATTCCTACTTTTTTCACTCATGTCTCACCAACCCTCGCTCTCGGATCTATGAACCCATATGTGAGGTCTGTGAAGAGAGCTCCTAGCACTATAGCCGTTATTAATATCACATATACGCCTATCATGACAGGGTAATCCCTGGCACCCGAGGTTGTTGCTAAAAGCGATCCTAGACCCGGTAAAAGAAACTGTGACTCAAGCCATACAGTGCCGACCAGTAGCCATGTGAATGTTATTGCTATGTTAGCATATATCGGAAGGATGGAGTTCCGTGTAATATAAGTCCACAAAATTCTTGAGGAAGGCAAGCCACGAGCCTTAGCATAAGTTATGAAGTCTTCCTTTAAAATTGCAGAAGCCATTGCAGATATGCCAAAAGCCCAGCCCGGAATAGATGTTAATACCATTACCATCGTAGGTAATGTATAATGATATAGCACGCTTGCTATGAACTGCAAGTTTAGCCCTGGTGTAACATCGTTACTATAAGGCCCCATGTAAGGCAGTAATTGCCATCTTGCACCTATATAGACGAAAAACACTGCCGCTAAAATCCAGTTCGGTATACTGTTAAAAACCGTGAGCACTGTTGTTACACTACGTACAAATATAGTATTACTTCTGTAATACGCTAAGGCAATTCCTATTAAAACGCCCAGTATCACAGTTAAGCTAAGCGAGTAACTTACGAAAAATATAGACCATGGAATGGCATTTGCAATGAGCTGTGCTACTGGAATCCTATAAGTAATTGAAACACCAAGGTTTCCTGTAACCACACCCAAGAGATAGCGCAACCATTTACTCCACCAAGGTTCAGCAGGTGAAAAACCGATGTATGCCTGCACCATTCTCACAGCTTGATCATATGGTATTCCCTGTTGCAGAAAACCTGTTAACATTATTAAAGCAGGATCGCCAGGGCTTAACACTATTATCAGAATTGATATGCTTACGGCTAGAAACCATGCAGCTAGACTAAAAATGGCCTTTCTCAAAGCCCAGTTCATGACGCATAACCTAGAGCATTCACTTCGATATTGATAAGAGTGTGTGAGGGTTTTTATTTTTATATTTACTTTTAGTCAAATAAAGAAAATATATGAAATAAGTATGGCAATAAATAGTTACACATTCTTCGTTTTTGTAAAGCTTTTACAACTAAAAGTCTCGCCTTAAGGTGAAATAGAAAACATTTAATTATTAAAACTACCTTTAGCGATGATCATTAAAATCTTGTAAATTGCTGAGAAACAGCGTTCTTGAAACCAAAGATTTCTACCTCTGTATGGAGAGACCAAGTCATGAAAAACTCCATCTAACTGTATGAATAAAAATATTCGCTATGAATGTAAAATAATACTTCTCTACCCTCTACTAAAACAACCTCTTCATCAACTCAAAATAAACTGCTCTATTGTAGCGCTTTTGAGTCTGTAGATAATTTGCTAAAATATCTTCCGCTATAGGCATTCATTTAACATCATATTTTAGCGAAATAACATTTATTATATTAACATGCGAATATCGTATTCATTATATATGTTGAGATGATTTATGTTATGGATGGTGTTTTTCTAGCCATTCTCTCTTCCTTTTTAAGTAGTATAGGTAGGTTTGGTATGATACTTCTGGTGGTACCCTGTGGTCAACGGTTGGTATGTATCCACCTTCTTCTAGTAATGGTGTAAGTCTTTCAAGTTCTTTATCAATTGCTTTCTCACCTGCTATTAAAGCTCTTTTATCTACACCACCAATTAGGAGAACTTTTTTACCGAATTTCTCTCTAAGTTTATAGGGATCTACATATCTTGCTTCTAGTGGGAACATACAGTTTACACCTGCTTCAAGCCATCCTGGTACAAGTTGCTCTATATCACCATCGCAATCAACAACAGCTATATTAACACCATGTTCATTTAGAATGCCTGTGATTTTCTTATACCTTGGAACCATGAATTCTTCGAAAAGTTTAGGTGATAGTAAAGGTCCTTTACTATAAGCCATATCCTCCCAAAACCACGCAATATCAGGTTTAATATCTCTAAGTACTCTACGTAGAATTGTTGTAACTAAGTTGACTATCGTGTCCATCATTTCTTTAACCCAATCAGGCTCTCTATAGAATGCTATAGAAATTCTTTCAACACCCATTAAATCTCTTAACCATCCATATAAGCTTCCAACAAACATTATCAAAGGATAGTCTCTGTCCCTATATTTTTCAACAATATCACTCCAGTTTAGTGGCACACGGCCATACGTCTTAGGGTCAAAGAAAGGCTTTATCCTTTCCCAATCTTCTCTATTCCTTATCGGGTATCTAATATAATGAGGTATTGTAGAGGTGTATTTCTTTCTAACATATATACCACCTAGGCCATCTGCAACTATCTCCCTATCATCCTCACTCTTCAACACAACCTCAGGTGGTCTAGGCCACACACCTATGATGACAGGAACTTTTTCAACACTTTCTAAACCCTCTAGACCAAGATATTGCTCAACCTCAGCATCAGTTTTTAATTCTTCAGGCAGCCCTTCTCTATGCCAACGATCAATAGTTTCTCTCCAATAGCCAAACTCATAATTCGGAATCCTATCAACACTCTTAAACTCAAATACTCTTAACAAACGTTCTCTATGAGTTAAGGACATAGGCTATCACTACACTATCTAAGATCTGCCTTTCGCTTTTCTTCCACCCATTTTCTACATATCAAAGCACCTTCATAAGCATCTATACCACCAGCATCAGCACCTATTTCATTGGCATACTCTTTTGTTACAGCTGCTCCACCAACAATAACCTTAATACTATTCCTCAAACCTTCATTATTTAGAGCATCTATAACCTTTTTCATATTTAAAACTGTAGTTGTTAATAACGCACTCATACCAACAACATCGGGTTTGTATTGCTTAACTGCTTCAACAAACTTCTTTGGAGGCACATCAACACCTAGATCAATAACCTCAAAACCCATGGATTTTAAAAACATTATGAATAAATTCTTTCCAATATCATGAAGATCGCCCTCAACAGTGCCTACAACAGCTTTACCAATATATAGTGCTCTCCCTTCTTTTAAAATCAATGGCTCTAGAACATTCATTGCCTCTTTAAATATTTCAGCAGCCATAATAAGTTCGGATAGGAAATACTCATTCTTTTCATACCTCTCACCAACAACCCTCATACCATCAGCAAGAGCATTAATGA
>JAPWUB010000052.1 GCA_028275745.1 Desulfurococcales archaeon
CCATAAACGCCTTTACAGCTCTCTTCCTACCAATATTTATGGTTACAACTCTTGTGCTATTGCTAATAAGCTCAACATTTCTTGAGAGAACCCTGGCCCTCTTCTTAGCGAGCCTCGGGTCAAGGTTGAGAAGGTTGGTGGCCAGCTTGAGGAGATTAAACACTATTCTCTGTGGCGATGGGTAGAGAACTCTCCACCCCCTGAAGGAGAGTATCGTTGGGTAGAAAAACACCTCGACAACAGCCCTGGAGCTCACATCAACAAACCTAACAAAATCCTCACACCTACTACCAGAAAACTCACTCACAAGCTCATAATCAACACTCTGAATAGAAAAAGGATCAGCATCACCACCACTCAAAGCACTGAAAAGAGAAGCTGGAGTATCTCTACAAAAAGATGTGAGCCTAAACAAAACCCTAGAACCAGCATCAAGAACAGCACTGTTAACACCATCAACACCTGAGACCCCACTCAACACAACCCTCAAACCACCTGTAGAGACGAGCTGAAGAGGAGACAAAGAAAAACCACAGCCAACCTCCTCAACACTCATCAAAGACTTGACAACAGAAGCCAAAAAAGTACCAGACCAAGCAACAAGAGGAACACTCCTCCTAACAACAGCAGAAACCCTAAAAACATGGAGAACCAAAGTAAAACACCTCTGTTTCATCTTCTCTTTATTGATGCAGCAGAACCATCACAAAGGTTTATCAGACCATAAACAGATTCAATAAGTATTTTACCTAATGTAATTGGGTACTCTGCAAATCTCTTCAGATCCTCTTCCATCACATTGTAGAAGTTTTGTATAAATATTTTGCTACTCCTATAAACATCTTTATCAGCATAGTACTCAATATTTCTAAGAACAGCATCTAGATGCTCAAGGAGTTTTCTACCGCTTTGCCCTACTCTCTCATAGCTCAGCATGTTTTTTACTTCCTTTAAGCATTCAACACACATCTTTGGATTTTCTAAAAATTGTAGTACTGTCATTGATTCACTTGTACTGTAACTTCTAAAGCCTCTCACCTGATGGTAGTGATGGAGTGCCACAGGCAAAACAACTAGCATTGCATATATCTTATCCTCGCCAAGACTGTTTATATCATCAGCTAAAAACTTTTTGATATCCTCTTCACCTATATTAACATTGTTTATGTTGAAGGTTAGATGTGTTATAAATGTTGATATCAGATAGTGTCCTGGAAACTCCGCACATTTATTGGCAGAGCACGCACTTTGATATATCTCAGCGGCTTTACCTATGTCGTGAAGCATTGAAGCAAGTATAACAGCTTCCTCAACCTTTTTTACATCTATGTTTAATAGTTTAGATGTTTTCAAAGCTAATGCTTTCAACTCCCATCTCTCAGAACATATATTCGCCGTTGTAATTAGGTGTTCAATCAGATCCTCTTCTTTTTCAGAGTCTTTGTATGCATAGCACATGTGTCTCGCCTAGACAAAGCCTATACCTGCTTTATAGCATTCATCCTTAAGTATATACCCAACAAATATTATCCTCCCCTTCAACCAATTTGCATGCCTAGCGCATTCACACTGCAGCTCAGAAAGGCTTTTAGAGGGATCGTATTCCTTAACATATAAATTGTTGTCGCGCTCAACTACACATGCAGATTTCTCTATACATTTACCACTTTTCTTGACTATATCATATGTGTATGTGAACGTACCTAGAATAACATCGTAAACACTCTTCGCATTAACCAGCTTTTGCCATCCATACACATAAAACTGTGTTAGGGGTTCCTTCAAAATTGTGTATCCGAAACCCCTCAGCAAATCGCTTATATAGCGTGAGGGTAGAGCTAGAGGAGATATCAAGCCTTTAAAAAAGCGCTCAGCATTTCTATCCTCAACAATAGCAGTTTTTGTCAACTCGAGAAGCTCTTGGTAACCTTTAACCTCTTCACCTTTTTCATTTATGTAGCTATATGGTATCCTCCAATCAATGTTCCTGCCCCTATCAACAAACTCTATCAACTCTTTTAAACTTTCATCAGTTTTCACTAAGTAGACACTGCCCTCACAATCAGCTCTATTTCTACATACCCTGCCAAAAACTTGTATTGCTGACGGAATATTTGTAGCATCTCTAAAACCAGCATCAAAATCCCAATCAACACCAGCTTCAACTACAGGTGTTGCAATAACCACCTTAGCACTTTTCGAATTCTCCAACGCTTTATCTCTATCACCTACACAAAGCCTGCCATGAACCAAAACCTTTTTATCAACATCAAGCTTGTTGAAAAGGTCTACAGCATCCTTAACCTTGTCTCTTACAACTAAAACCCTTTCTCCTTTAGATACATACTCCACAACCTTAGAAACAAGGTTCTCCTCATCAACAATGTTTGTACACCACTTTATAGATTTTACCCTATACTCAAACTCTCTATCCTTCACATAGATAAAGGACCCACTTTTTCCATCCTCTTTAAAAAGAGTGAAGAAAACAGCTTTGTTACTGCTCCACTCAATTACCTTGCTTCTAAAACCACTCCACAGAGTAGCTGTCGACATCACTAAAGGAGTTTTAGTCTTGAGGCTAAACTCAATCAATACTTTTAGTAATGACAAAATCTTGCCAGAGTCTTCATCATCAAACCTATTAAGCATGTGAACCTCATCAAGAAAAAGAGTTGATGTGAATATCCTTATCCTTGGAATCGCATAATGCTTCAACTCCCTATAAATCTCTGTAACAGGGATTCTAAGAAAGTTGTATGCAAAGGAATCAAGTGTAGAAATAACTATTTTCGCATCGTATGTAGGCTCCTTTTCACCTATACCCCTAAGCATGTAGTCAAAACCCATTTGATAAGCAACATCATTTTTATCGATATTTATCTTCGCTAAAGCTTCATAGAATATTTTTGGAGGAGCATTAACACATCTATCAACTTTAACCCCAAGTGCATAGAGGTATTTACATAGATACAAATCCTCTATAATAGCCCTTAGAGGGAGAACATGGATAAAGTTATAAGAGAACTTCTTCACATGGTTTAAAGCGGCTATAGCTGGTGCAGAAACTGATTTTCCATAGCCTGTAGGAGCCTCTAAAACAATGATTCTATCAAAACTATCCAGTTTATCTATATACTCTAAAGCAGAATCAACAAGTTTTCTACTAGACTCAAACAACTTTCAACACCGAAAAATTGTTAATCTACTAACCTAGAAAGATTTGCGAAGCCATACACAATTTCACTCCAGTTCAAGCCCTTGCCATCTTTCTTAACGTACCACTGTCTCCCCTCAGCATTAAGCTCTTCTGAAGTTAAATACCTTAGAACTTCATAGATGTACGTAGGCTTTCTAAAGCTTTGAAACTTAATCAAATTGGTGGAGACTAGTTCTATGAATCTTCTCAGCGATGTGAACTCTTTTGGTGGGTACTTAACAAGCATTGCATAAAGTGGTCTTGCAATACCACCTCTACCAACAATTTTAGCCAGCTGAACAACATCTATTGTGTCAAAACCTTTGACCATAACCTTCTTCCCTGTCCTAGCAACTCTAAGGAAATTAGCCACTAGGTGTGCATCCCTCTCAACAACATCTCTCATAGCCTTTCCAACGGCTTTACTAACTGCAACAGCTATTCCAAGCACAACCGTGTTTACACTACCCTCATTCCTTTGAATTATGCGCACAATCTTTTTAGCCTCCTCATTAACCTTCCTAACCCTGTCCAACTCGAGTACATAGGGAACAACATCTATGTAGATATATCCATACTCGCCTTTGAGTTCATACGAATTGGAGAAGTAAGACCCTATAACAGCTAAAGCCAAAACCTCTTCATCTATAACAAACAAATCTCTCTTGAATTTTCCAGTCCCCATAAAAGACCTTGTATGCTCTGCAAACTCTAGTGCGTATGGCGATGGAACAACAAGTGAACCGTGTTTTGTACCTAAAGCAAATTCTACAAGTATTTTCTGTGTATAGCAAATATTCATCTTGTCCCTCGGATCATTTCTGGTTGTTGGCACTGGAACATATGCGCATAGATCAACACTCTTCTTACCAACATTCTTAGACTCCTTCTTAACACTCTCTATTTTAGCCCCTATGCAATTGGCTACCTCAGATATTATACTGTTCAAATTCTGCTGATTCAAATCTGCAAGTTCTTTGCCTGTGCAAAGCTTTATTGCTATCTCTGAAAAATATGCAAATACATAGTCTCTGTAAATAGGCAGATCCAGCAGTGATATAGACTTCTTTGAACTTGTTTTCCTCCTTGAAGCTTTGGACACTATCTACACACCTTACTCTGCTACCTCTCTAGGTATTGGAATTGCAAAAACCTTGCTCCCCACATTCATCTTTACCACAGCACCATTATCATTTAGTTCAACCACGGCTTTAGCAAATACAAATGGTTTTGGCACAACATACTTCTCTGTAACTATAGACTTCTTCTCAAAGTTTTCTCTAGTAAGCGTCGGCATGTCCACGCTGATCCAAGAGTCTTTTGGTGAATACGTTTTTGCTATACTTAGTGGGAAGTAGAATACCGTGTCACAACTCTTCTCACTAGATAAAACATCCTTCAGTGGCGCAACCACGACACTGTCTATCGAAACCAGGGACTCCTTCCTGCCGATCCTCACAATGCCATAGCTGTACCTTGCCACATCCTCGTTTGATACAATGTAAAAGATATAAAGCTTTTTTGTGATTACAGCTGAGCGAACACCAACTGTATAAGCCATGCCAATATCGCTCCAATATTCACTTCTAAGATATATGTGCTGATATACCCTCTCCACAGATTTGATAAGCGTATACTGTTCATCAACACCTGCAGAGGCGTACAAAACCAAGCTCTTTTCAACCATTTCCAATGCTGGTGACAATCCGTTGTCGTCAAGCTCTTTAAAATCGTTCAAAGATCTCTTGTATGCGTAGGCTAATGCACCCACAAGTGTTGTTGGTGGTGGAAGCAGATATGTGTTTGCAGATGTTGAGGTATATGGTGTAAAAATTGAAATCGGGCTAAAAGTTGTTGCCTCTGCAAAAACTGTGTAAAGTTCTTTAGGCACGTCCACCCCCTAGCATCTTTACAACAAACTCTACAACCTTTGACGTTAACTCTGCTACATCCCCAACTTTTTCAACTTCAACTCCTTCAGCCTTTACGTTAGATTCTGATATAACCCCTTCTTTATCCATGTAGAATATCTTTATAACTTCATTTACATCTTTAAATAACTTTGTATAGTTTGATGCCCTCGCAATTGTTCTAGCTATATAGTTGTCATTCTTTGTTACCCTAGCTGGTGAAACCATGAACTGTACTGGGTGCGATACTGCCGTTACAGCTCCAATAACATCATATATTGGTAGATACCTAGCTTTCTTTGCACCAAAACTCAGTCCTTCTAAAAGATTTGCTATTGCTTGTATAGCAGCTTTTACCCTTTCAATCCTGTTGTTTACAACGACTTTGGGCTTTCCATCGCCTCCAGGAACAACACCTATCTTGTCTATGTCCAGTGAAACCCCCAGCATGTATACGGCTGTACCCGACTCTACTTGAAATGGCTGCGGATTTTCACCTGGTTTAGCCCCTCTGACATGAAACTGTGGATCTATTGCAACATCTGATGCATCTATGTCTGGAACCATATAGCTGAATTGAATTGGTGATGTTCTTCTTATCTTTGCTTGTGCAACCATAAACCCCGTTACATCTTCAACAACACAGTTCTTCACAAGTTCTTCTAGATCACCACTTTTATCAGTTCCATGCTTTATAAAGCCGCCTTTATCCTCATAGCTTTTACACTGGTCACACACAGGTAAATTCCTCTTCTGAGCCAATTCTACTAAGCTCTTCATATATCCATAGGCTATTGCCTGTCCAGAAACTGCAGGTGCTATAACCAGTCTATAACCCTTTCCATCGCTTCTAGGCTTAAGCAGTGAAACCGTTCTATGCCTGCTGTAAGCACCCATCGCCTCAACCATGTTCAAAGCTTCAACTTCAACCCTAAGCCTAAAGCTCATAGATAGGAACATCGAGTTTCACCCTTGACCAGCTTTAGGAGCTGATGTAAGAGCTATTGCAGCTATTTTCTGTGCAATTCCAAGGTTTTTCTCAACTTCATTCAAAAACGCATCAACCTCGCTATCAGATGGCAGATTCCAACCCTCTGTAACACCTATCCTCAGAGCCTCATATAAAGCAATTCTAACCATTTCAGGTGTTAAAGCCCTTGCAAGTCTGTCAATGGGTCCAAACCTCTTATTCTCTGCAAGCTTCTTAAATATCTCAACTATACCCGAAAACCTTTGTGAAACAGACATATCTGACCACAAACTTCTATATCTCTGTCTCTCATATAAAAAGCTGTCTATAATCCAAACACATAAAGTATCCAGAGAAAGTCAGTAACTCAAAACAACTTTTATTATACTAGTAAAATAGTAGTCTATCTGAGTAGCCAGGTGCAGATAATGAATGTAATAACAACGCTTGGATTTGACATATCTCACACAATGCTAGTTATAACAAAGAGTGGTGTAAAACCATCAAAGATAATAGTTCTTGTAGGCACAATAAAAGGTGAAGTAGATCAAAGAGTTGAAACAGCATACACAATGTTAAAACAATTCGCAACCATGATAAATGTAAAAATTGAGAGAATAGAGATAGATGTTACAGAATTTGATAAAGCCGTAGAAGAAATTCTAAAAATACTAGAAGAAAACATACCAGCAATCCTAGATATAGGTGGCGGACTAAGACTACTAGTAATAGAAGCCTACACAGCATACACAATGCTAAGCCCAACAAAAATGAACAACATAACACTCTACACAGTTCTAGAAGGAAGAAACGAACTTATCCACATAGACCTAAAAACATTGAAAAAGAGAATTGCCGTTAACAGAATATTGAATGACACATACAAAGCTGTGCTAAAGATAATAGAAGAAAAAGGCATTGCAACACCAAAAGAGATATTAGAACAGCTAAACAGAGACAACCCCAATAAAATAACAAAACAATACCTATCAAAACTACTAGCTAGGCTCGTAAACCTAGGCCTAGTAGAAAAAATAGAAAGAGGAAAATACAAATACAAACCTTAAAGCCGCAAAATCACCAAAAAGTACAGGTGTTACGAGCTTTACAAAAGTTTGTCGCTGTTGTTTACCTCAGTTTCAGTGACCTTATTCAACTCCTTTAAGTGTAGAATTTCATCTCTATCTAATCAGAACACAGCCGTTCTATTCTTTTCGTGGGTTAATCAGAACATCTATATGAAGTCAACTCCTTCTCATCAGAACACTATTGTAAGAATCTGCGAAGATTCTATAGATATTCTGATTAACCTCATAAAAACTTTTAAAGAAAAGCTTAAGAAAATCTCAAATAGCACACAAACCAGAAACTCCCAAAAGGGAGTAGAAAGTCATTGGCTGTGACAGATACTCTCTGGGTCTTCACCTCAAAGCCCAGGAAACTCCCAAAAGGGAGTAGAAAGTGTTAGCTGAGTGGTTAACCATCTTCGGGATTCCTAGGTCTTCTGGAAACTCCCAAAAGGGAGTAGAAAGTGAAATGCTCATCTGGTAGCATCTCCCATAACTTCCACGCACAAGAAACTCCCAAAAGGGAGTAGAAAGCCGACACTATCCTCGGCTCCTCCAAACACATGA
>JAPWUB010000053.1 GCA_028275745.1 Desulfurococcales archaeon
CCGCATATAGTAAATGCAATTATTAAGCAGTTAAATACTGTTGCAACTGCTTCAACATCGTTTAGTGTTAGGATTAGGGATGAGATGTTAGAGGTTCTATCAAAGATTGTGCCAAGCAGGTTTGGCTATGTATACCTGCTTAATAGTGGTAGTGAAGCTGTTGACTTTGCCTTGAAGGTTGCAAAGGCGTATACAGGTAAGAAGAAAATTGTGTACTTCACAGGCTCCTTCCATGGAAGAACCTTCGGTGCTCTCTCAGTGACCTCAAATCCCAAGTATAGAAAGGGTATCGAACCTCTTGTTCCAGAGACATATCAAGCAAGATTCAATAGCGTTGAAGATGTTGAGAAAATTATTGATGAAGCTACGGCAGCAGCCATTGTGGAGCTTATACAGGGTGAGGGAGGGATAAACGTAGCATCAAAAGAATTCGTCAAAGCTTTGAGGGAGAGAACAAACGCTGTTGGAGCACTGCTAATTGTTGATGAGATTCAGACAGGCTTTGGTAGAACGGGAAGTGTATGGCTTTTTGAGCAGTACGGGATAGTACCAGATATATTCCTAGCTGGTAAGGCTATTGGCGGTGGGTTTCCAGTAAGCGCAATATTTCTACCTAGTGAAGTTGCTGAGAAGCTTGATAAAGGGCTTCATGGCTCAACGTATGGCGGCAACCCATTGGCATGCGCAACTGTTAAAGCTAGTACTGAGGTTCTCTTAAACGATAACGTGCCTGCTAAGGCTATGGAGAAGGGGATGAAACTTATATCAATGCTTAGAGAGGGGCTAAAGAGTTACAGAGTTGTTAGGGAGGTTCGTGGAGCAGGGCTAATGATAGGCATAGACCTCAGGTTTGAGCCAACCACAGTGATTAAATGCTTGCAAGAAAACTATTTGCTAGCGCTGAAAGCAGGTTCAACAGTTGTTAGGCTTCTACCCCCATACCTCATAACAGATCGTGACATCGAGTTTGCGGTGAACGTTATTGGAAGATGCGTTGAAGAGTTTAGTCATAGATATGCTTCTAGACCTGCTTAAGGCATATAGTCCTACAGGTCGTGAAGAAAGGGCGGTAAATGTATTAAGGGATTACGCTAAGAGCTTAGGTTTTGATGATGTGCATCTTGATGGTGTTGGAAACTTAGTGGCTGAGGTTGGGTATGGGGAGAGATCCATAGCATTAATAGGGCATATAGATACCGTACCTGGTGAACTACCAGTAGAGTTTGATGGCAGTGTTGTTAAGGGTCGTGGAGCTGTAGATGCTAAAGGACCGCTAGTAGCAATGTTTGTTGCTGCAGCATATGCGAAGAAGTTGCTGGATCTGAGCAGGTATAAGGTTTATGCGGTTGCTGTTGTTGGTGAGGAGGGTGATAGCAGGGGTGCTAAAGAGCTTATTAGGAGAGGGTTTAGAGCTGATGGCATAATCATTGGAGAGCCAAGCAATGGAGCTATAGTTATCGGTTATAGAGGAAGCATGAAGCTGAGGATTGAGTGTAAAGCAAGCAGAGGCCACACAGCGTCACCACCTACAGAAGCCTCTGCATGTGAAAAGCTGGTAAATATATGGCTAAGCTTAAGGAATGAGTATAGCAACTTCAAAGCCACAGCAACATCTGTCTCACTGCTTTCAATGAAATGCGGTGAAGATAGTGAGATCTACAGTATTTATCCAGATAGGGGTCTAGCCCTTATCGATGTTAGGATAGGGCTTGATGATTCGAGGGAAAAAGCGGAGGGATTCATAAACAGTGTTGTAAACAGCTATAACTGTACCTACCGCGTCTTAGACTATACACCACCGATAAAGGTATCGGTAAACAGCTCAGTGGTGAGAGCACTTGTAAGGGCATTACTATCTGAGGGTAGGAGACCTAGGTTTGTGTATAAGCTTGGAACCAGCGACATGAATCTGCTTCACGTGTGTAGTGCTGGCAACATAGCGGCTTACGGCCCTGGAAACGCTGAGCTCTCTCACAGCGATTATGAAGAGATAGAGGTGGGAGACGTTATTCAAGCAGTAAAAATATATGCTAATACTATTCAAGAGTTCTTCAAGCTCTATGACGCGAAGTAAAGTGCTGTTAGATCCTTTCCCTTTAGCTCCTCTGGACTACCCCCATACTTTATCCTGCCACTTACAAGCACATAAACTTTGTCAGCTATTTCAAGAGCTCTGTGAGCGTATTGCTCAACTAAGAGAATTGTTATGCCTCTCTTCTTCAATTCAACAACCTTCTCCAGAACCCTCTTAACCATTATTGGCGCTAAATCTGTTGTGATCTCATCTAGTAGCAGAACCTTTGGATTCTTCATTAATGCCAAAGCTATTGCAAGCATCCTCCTTTCACCACCACTAAGAGTACCTGCTCTTCTATTCAGAAACTCTCTCAATACTGGGAAAAGCTCAAACACTTCCTCTAGCCTCTTCCTAAACTCCTCCTTACTCAAATTGATGGCTGCAAGCCTCAGGTTTTCATAGACTGTTAGACTTGAGAAAACATTCATTAGTTGCGGTACGTAGCCAACACCAAGAGCTGTTACCTGATGGGACTCTAACCCCGTTATGTCTCTACCAAAAAGCTTTATAGAGCCGCTATATATATCGGCAAGTCCATAGATGCTGTTTAGAAGTGTTGTTTTTCCAGCTCCGTTAGGACCTATAATAGCTGTTATACTGTTCTCAGGAACCTCTATACTAACCCCAAACAATACCCTTATCTTGCCGTACCCCGAATAGAGATTCTCAACCTTTATCACAGACATGTTCTCAGCCCAAGTAGACCTCTATCACCTTTGGATTCTTGACCACCTCCTCAGGCTTTCCCTCAGCAATCACTCTACCCCTATCCATCACATAGACTTTGTCAGCATACTTTAATGCAACATCAATTCTGTGCTCAATGATGAGAAAAGTCACATCAACCTGCTTCCTAATGCTAGATAACTGCTCAAATATGTATGTTGAGTACCTAGGATCTGTACCACCAATAGGTTCATCAAGAGCTACAAGCTTTGCACCTGATGCAAGAGCTCTAGCAACTTCAAGCATCTTTAGCTGTCCAGCACCAAGCCTGTAAGCCTCTAAATCCCAGTACTTATCTAGTCCAACAAGCTTCAGTATTCTAAAAGCTTTCTCAATATTCTCCTCCTCATTCTTAACCCAGCTACGCCTAATCAAAGCAGATAACGGATCCTCGCCATACCCCTTCATAGCAACAACAACATTATCTAAAACAGTTAGACTCTTAAATGGCTGAGGAATCTGGAAGCTTCTTACAAACCCTAGGGAGTACACCTTATGCGGAGGCCAACCAGTAACATCCACATTATCAAATATTACCCTACCTTCATCAGGCTTAAGCACACCTGTACACACATTAATAAACGTTGTCTTACCAGCACCGTTAGGACCCATCAAAAGCGTTATAGAGTTTCTCTCAACAGTTATCGAAACCCTATTTATAGCTACTAAACCGCCAAACCTCTTCGTAAGATCCTTAGTTACGAGTATGGGATCCTTATTAAAGGCCATACCATCTACACTCATCAAAACCATATTAAAGGGAAATATTAATGTACAGCAAATTTAAGCCTTAATATTCATAAATAAAAATTATTTGGTATAAACATAATATTATTGCAAATTCAAGATATTAAAGCATATTTAAATGTAAATACTGCTTTATCTAAGCTTATTTATATACAAAAAATTTTTAAACTCGCCTTATTACACATCAAAATACCAAACTAAGCTAAAAGTGAAGTATGTGTGAAAGGATATGAAGCAAACAGTTGTTTTAGCAGGTATAGCTGTTGTAGCTTTCGTTATAGGATTTGTTGTAGGAGGCTTTACGTTAGGTGTCGGTAGAGCACCAGCTACAACTGTTACCTCTACAACGACGATTACCATAACTGTTACCCCTTCAGGAGTTGCAACGCTGTCTGGAGAGATTCCTATAGGTGCTTTGCTACCATTATCAGGATCTCTAGCGACTTATGGAGCTCAATGTAAAGAAGCATTCCTACTAGCTGTTGAAGATGTTAATAAGTGGCTTGCTGCTCTTGGAAAGCCTTGGAGATTGAAACCAATTGTTGAGGATACAGCAACAGATCCAACAACAGCACTAAACAAGTTAATGACGTTAGCAGCTCAAGGTGTGAAGGTTGTTGTAGGCCCTATGGCTAGTAGCGAAGTTAAGAAGATTAAGAGCTTTGCCGATTCAAATAAGATTCTAGTTATTTCGCAGAGCTCAACATCTATGGAGCTGGCTTTACCAGGAGACTTCATCTACAGGTTTACGCCTCCAGATAAGTATCAAGGTATTGCAATAGCTCACATATTGTGGGAGAGAGGAGTAAGATATGTTATACCTATATGGAGAGGAGATACATGGGGCGATGGATTGCTTAACTACACTAAAGCAGAGTTCCTGAGGCTTTGTCAGAGTGTTGGAGGAGGTAATTGTGGTTGGGATACCGGTATAAGGTATGATCCCACAGCAACAGTGTTCGAAACTGAGGTCGCAACACTTGCAAGAAAGGTTGAAGACTATGTAAACAAATATGGCAAAGATAAGGTAGGAGTACTAGCAATATCGTTTGAGGAGATAGCAAACATATTTGACCAAGCTGTGAAGTACCCAATACTAGCTGAAGTTAAGTGGGAGGGATCAGACGGTACATATGGCACAGCAAAGCTTACTGAAGAACCACGACGAGCAGAGTTTGCGATAAAGGTTCAGTTCTGGAATACAATGGCAGCTCCAGGAGAGTCTCCGTTGAAGGAGTCTGTAAGGCAGAGACTAATTCAGAGAATAGGTCAGGAACCAATACCATACGCATACTTCACCTATGACGCTGTCTGGGCCGTTGCACTAGCTATAGACCATGTAGGTGTATACGATGGTGAGGCAATTAAGAATGCTGTTCCACTAGTGCTAAAGACGTTCATAGGAGCTTCAGGTCACTTCGAGCTCGATGAAAACGGTGATAGAGCAACAACAGACTATACCATTGCAACAGTGGTGAAGACGCCTGACGGCAAGTATGTATGGAAGGAGATTGGAGGGTATATAGGAGGAAAGCTAGTAATATACACTCAGCAAAGCTCATAAAACCAAAATGTTTTTACCTCTTCTCATGCTTAGATCTTAATGATTTGATGAAATAAAATGCTATGATTAAATGTTGTGAAAGGGATCCTCGAAGGTGTGGAAATAATGAGCATAGTTATGTTGCTGTCAGCAATAACCTATGCATCAATACTGGCTATAGGTTGCGCCTCAATTACCCTTTTATACACCTCTACAAGGGTTTTCAACTTCGCTCACGCATCTATGGTTAGCTGGGGCTTTTACCTAACATTCATATTCTACAACCTTTTCGGAGGCTCACCATATACATACATGGTACCGGCCTCTATAATTGTTGGTTTATTTGGTGTCTTAACGTATCTCCTTGTCTTGAGAAAGCTTATTCGCAGCAAAGCATCTGAGATAACCCTTATGATGGTTACACTGGGTGTGGACTTCGTATTCTTTGGCTTTCTAAACATACTAATTGATTACTTCTGGTACAACTATAAGTGGAGCATTAAGACGGTGAACATTGTGCCAAGAGACCCCCTACTTGGAGTAATTTCTGGAGCTCCCATCACTGCTGTAAATGTTGTTGCTCCTTTAACTGCAATAGCGATACTTATGGCATTGCATGTATTCCTATCCAGAACATCTCTAGGCATGGCTATGAGGGCCTCTATAGAGAATCCAGTGTTGGCAGCTATTACCGGCATTAATGTTGATAAGATATATGTGCTTGCATGGTTTATAGGGGGAGTCTTAGCAGGTTTATCAGGAAGTTTACTGACTATGTACACTCAGGGATACAGTGCTATAGGTCTTGATTACGCCGTTCTATACTTTGCAGGATCTATTGTTGGTGGACTCTACAGCATTTTAGGAGGTTTGCTGGGTGGGGTGCTGGTTGGTTTTAGTGAAAGGCTATTAACATACTACCTCTCGTTCTATATCTCAGGAATATATGCTTTTAGGTTTGCAATACCATTGGCAATGCTCATTGCTACACTCATTATTTATCCTAAGGGGTTGGCTGGTCTGGTGGAGAGGAGATGATGGAGCAGGCACTGTTCATACTAATCAATGTGGTCTTTAATGTGAGTATCTGGCTCATACTATCACTAAGCCTGAATATAGAGGTTGGGTTTGCGAACATACCCCAGTTTGGTAGGTTAGCAGCGGCTCTTGTAGGGTCTCTTGCTGTTGGAGGGATTATAGGGAGGGTTGCAGCCCTTCTTGCAGGACAACCAATTGATGAAAGGTTTGTAGAGAATAATGCATATGCGATTATGGTTATCAACTCCTATCTATCGCAACACCCATTAATATCAGTACTGCTACTAGTTCTAGCCCTAGTTACGTCAGTGCTTCTAGGGGCTCTTATAGGTGTCGCAACAATATTGCCTGCTGTAAGGCTTTCAGAAGCCTATCTAGGCATAACCCTCCTATCTATAGCTGAGGTTTTGAGAACCTTTCTCTACAACTACGACCCTATAATTGGTGGTACTAGAGGCGTTTCTGTACCTGCATTCCTACAGTTTCTAAACGACTATAGCACCCCCGTAACGCTAGCACTTATGGTTCTCATGGCTATCACAAGCTTTGCTGTTGCCGAGGCTATTAGTAGATCCCCGTTGGGGAGGGCTATGAGAGCTATTAGAGATTCTGAAGTAGCTGCAGAAGTCTATGGAAGAGATGTTATGAAGATTAAGATATATGCTGTTATGATAGGCTCTGCAATGGCTGCTTTAGCAGGTGCTCTCTACACAATCTTTACAGGGAGCAGCTATGCAAACGATTACAGTAGGTTTACCTGGACATTCCTTCCATGGGCATATATAATGCTTGGTGGTGTAGGCAACAATGTTGGTGTATCGCTAGCCGTTATAGTAATGTCCGTTTTACGAAGCTTCATACAGATATACAAGCATGAGCTAGCCTCACATCTATTCAACATAGATCCATCGTGGCTTGAATACATAATTATAGGGCTAATAATAATTCTAATAACGCTGTTTAGACCCCAGGGAATGCTACCTGAAAAACCTGTATTCACTTTGCCTAGGAGGAGGATTGAGGAGATTAGGAAGAGGGTTTTAGAAGAGAAAGAATCTTCTTAGCACCCTCAATATGGTTCATAATTACCCTGAACGCCTTCTCAACATCTTCTCGAGAAACAACAATTATGGTGTCTGTGTAGCATGACTCTACATGAACTATGTTAATATTGTTCTGAGCAAGTACATTAGCTATATATGCCAATACACCAGGGGTTGTCATTATTTCCTGGGGGCTAACAATCACTATTGCTCCATAGCCTTTCTGAACATCTATAAGATCCTCACTTCTCACACTCTTCAATATCTCTTCAGCTGTATCCTTATCAGCAACAATTGTTGTGGCGGTAACGCTCTGCATTATAGCTAGGAATCTTGATCTTGGCATAAGCCTTGATATTGCCTGGGATAGGTAGCTAGTGATATAGCTTCTAGCAATAATTATTGTTATGTCTGTTCTGACCTCAACAGATGAGTTAGCTATAATCTCTAGAACATCCCTTCTAGTATTAGCCTCCTCCACAAACCTATTGGCATACCTAATCAAAGCAACCTTTATAACATCAACAGAAACCTC
>JAPWUB010000054.1 GCA_028275745.1 Desulfurococcales archaeon
CTAGCCATACTCCTACATCTCTTTAAATATCCTTACCCTTTAGCGTCATTTCTAAAATATGATCTTTCTGAAGTACCGCTAGCCTTGCTAATATTGCTAGACCTTAAACTAGGTTTAGCTGCACAACCTATTTTCTGGTTAGGGCTGGTACTCTTAACTGATGACCCAACAAAAGTTATAGGACCTACAATGAAGCTTCTAGCTATGCTCTCTACAGTTATGCCACTGTTGTCTACAGTTAAGAGGTTTAAAACGGAAAACGCTTTAGTATTGCATCATGTGGCTATAGCTACTGCCCTAGCAATTATTTGTAGGGTTGCTGTAATGACGCTGATGAACTACCTTGTAGTACCTTACTGGGCTTTATGGGCCAGGTGGGTAAAAAGTATTGAACAGGGATACTACATGGCCTTAGCCATACTACCCCATATAGCACTATTTAATGCAACTGTGGCGCTTTACGTAGTGCCGCTAACTCTAATTTCATGGCGTATCGCAAAGAAGCTGATAATGTAGTGCTGGAGAATGCTTGGGGATGAGGCTGTAGTTAGAGTTAAGGGACTTTGGCTTAGGTATAGAGGTAACAGTGACTGGGTTTTAAGGTCATTAAATCTTACAGTCCTTCAAGGAGAATTCACACTAATTATTGGTGCTAGTGGATCTGGAAAGACATCTCTTATAAGGGCATTGATTGGCGTTGCTCAGAATGTTTTTGGTGCTGAAATTCTGGGAGAAGTAGAGCTGTGCTCTAAGAGATTAGAAGAGATGACTGTGGACGAGGTTCAGCGGTGTGTACAGGTAGTTAATCAAGATCCTCTTACACACTTCTTAGATCCGCTACCATACGATGACCTCCTAAGCTATGCGGAAAGGTTTTACGGTGAGAAAGCCGAGGACGTTGTGACGAATGTTCTAAGACTGTTCAACATTGATGATATAGCTGAGAAGCCTATAACAGCACTTTCAGGTGGACAACTTAGGAGATTGGCTATAGCTAAAGCATTGATTCCAAACCCTCGTGTTCTAATCTTTGATGAGCCCTTAATGTGGCTTGATGAGGAAGGTGTGGAGCTATTCAGAGAAGCTCTTAAAACGTTGAGGATGTTAAGAAAGAGTGTAATTATTGCTGAGCACCGTTTCCTAAGAGTGCTAGACCTTGTAGACACTGTTTATAGGCTTGAATCGGGGGAGCTGAAGAGAGTTGATATAGGCATGTTAAGCTCAAAACTTCATAAAATTAGAAGTAGTAGAAGTAGTAGTTGCTGTACTGATAATCAAGAAAATAAGGATAGTGACAGTAGTTGTGAAGCTGTTGTTGAGTTGCGTAATGTTTGGTATAGGTATGAAGACTCTCCATGGATTCTAAAAGGTGTTAGCCTAAGGGTGTGCAAGGATGATACTATTGTGATACTCGGCAATAATGGTTCTGGAAAGTCAACGCTGCTAAGGTTAATAGCTGGTGTGATCAAGCCTGTGAGTGGTAGTATCAAGGTTTACGGAGACCTCATTTACATTCCCCAGATGCCTTACCTGTTCATAACCGAGGATAGCATAATTAATGAGGTTAAGTCCCTCTGTAAGGCAAGAAAGCTTGGAGAAGATTGTATTAGGAGATGTGTAGAGACCTTAAAGTTGTTTGGCTATAATGATCTGGACAAATTCCCTTTACACCTTTCGTGGGGGCAACTAACTAGGCTAGCCACGCTTCTAGGTTACAGTGTAACAAGAGGAGCTATACTGCTTGACGAACCATTTACAGGCTCCTCGTATCCAGAAGCTTTAAGACTTGCCAAGCTTCTAAACAGTTTACGGGATGTAGCGAAGATTGTTACTGTAAGTTCTGAAGACCACCTAAGGTTCTTTGTTCACGGAAAGCTCTTTAGACTGCAGAATGGTGTTCTCAAACCATGTAGAAACATCTGTAAACCCTTTGATCATAGCGAGGAAGAAGTATTGCTAGAGCTGATTAAAGCATGACATTTGCAAGGAACTTAGCATCGCTGTTTCTCTCGCTGGAATCACACAAAAAGTTTTCACTTTTTACACGCCTAGCCTTAGCATTAATGCTCACAATAGCTACAATCATTAATGCTATTCACGGCTCTAAGCTTTGCCCAACAATATTTACAGCTGTAGTTGCAATGCTCATTCTGCACGCTATTGGCGGTCTTAAAAAAGTGTTGTCAGGTCTTCTTGTACCACTTACAGTGATCATGCTAGGCTTTCTCTCGATCGCACTATTCAAAGTCTTGGGCTTCCCTGCACCTACGTTCTTCGAAATGCTTCGTGCATCAGCTAATCTAGCTACTCTGCTTCTTGTGATCTCATTCTTCTTCCAGCTAATTACACTAAGAGAGCTTAGACAACTACTAAGCAAGGTTGGTCTTGGTGTTCTAGGAAGCTACCTTACTACTACTTTAGCTCTAGTTCCACGTTTTTTACAAGCATATGCAGATGCATATACTGCAACACTGCTTAAGTATGGTAGAAGAAAAATCCATAAAACCGTTATAGCAATGATTATTCATGCCATAATAGAGGTGCAGCACGTTGCCCAGGCTATTCACCTCTATGGTTTACCTAAAGCACCTAAGCTTGCTATAGGACGTCCAAGCATTAAAGAGATCGCATTTATATTGCTTATAGGTGTTGCAGAAACTTTACTCTTTCTCTTCACACCCTAGGAGCAGCTAATCAAGGATCTCAATAACCTTGCCTTTCAAGTCATAGAATGCTGCAGCTATAATCTCAATAATAGCTTTCTTACCCAGTACCTCTCTACCTAAATCAAGGACAACAGGCCTATAGTTGAATAGTCTGCCTATGGCTGTGCCTCTAATCGCGTCAACCTCTGTAACTATGACTTCTGCACGAGAACCTACGTACTCTATGTTAATACGCGTTGCAACTTCTTCATACACTCTCTCTATGTATGTGCTCCTACTCTTTTTGACTGGGTCAGGTACTTGAGGCATGTGGATAGCTTTTGTAAAAGGTCTTGGAGAGTACCTTGCTATGTGAACCCTATCAATTTCATACTCAGCTATAAGCCTCACACTAGCCATGAAAGCTTCCTCATCTTCGCCAGGGTGACCAACAATTATGTCTGTAGCTATGTGTATTCCCTCAATCTTTCTCCTGAGCTCTGTAACAATATTTATGAAGTCCTCTGCCTTGTACCCCCTATTCATTAAGCTTAGCACTCTATTATCTCCGCTTTGGACAGGTATATGCAGATGTTTATAGACTCTAGGATCCTTTAGCACCTCTATAATTTCATCGATGTAGTGTGGCAGGTACTTGGGGTTGAGTTGCCCTATCCTTATCATAAAATCCCCTTCAATCTCCAGAATAGCTCTTAGAAGATCTGGTAACGCGTACTTTCCGTAGAGGTCATATCCATAGACGCTTAGATCCTGAGCTGTTATCTCAATCTCTTTTGCACCCTTGCTAACAGCATCCTTAACAGCTTCAATCACCCTCTCTATCGGAACACTTCTTAGATGGGGACGGGAAACCTTCACTATGCAGTAGGAGCATTCATCTAAACAACCCTCAGCAACAGGTATGGTAGCTATAACGCCATCAATTATCTTTGGCATAACAACCCAACTCTTGACTTCATTGAATAGCATTGTTGGTTGAGAACTTTCAACAACTCCCTTAATTAGATGAACTGCTTGAGGAGATACCAGTGATGCTGCTGGAGCTACAGATCTTACCTTTGCAGGCATTGCTCTAGCCATACAACCTGCAACAACAAGCTTCTTGCCAAGCTTTGAGAGCTCGGCAATTCTCTTTAGCATCCTAACCTCTGTATCGTACCTAACAATGCATGTGTTAACAATGATGATGTCAGCATTGTTTGGCGAATCAACTATTTCATAGCCTTGCTCACTTAGCACAGATTTCATGATGAGGCTGTCAGCCTTGTTAAGGGCACAGCCATAGGTCTCTATGTAGACTCTCTTACCCATTACAACAGGTCCCTATAAACTCTAGAACTATGTGCAAATGAAGTTATAAGCTTCGTGAAGCAGAAGATCAATGAGAGGTGCTGTGGCTTTCATGAGCGGGGATGATACAGCAATTCTGTTTAACTATGACATGCTATTGAAAAGGGCGTACTTGAGGCTACCTAAAAGAGAGAGCAGAGCATATGACATTCCACAGCCAGAGGTAGAGTATATAGGTGATCACACACTCGTAAAGAATTTGGGGCACATAGCTGATAGATTGAAAAGAGATCCAAAGATTATAATGAGGTACATGCTTAAAGGGCTTGGAGCTCCTGGCGGTCTTAGAGAGGATAATAGCTTGATTATATATAAGAAGATCTCTGCAAAAAGTATTAATGATATATATGCGAGGTTCCTTGAAGAGTACGTCAGATGCCCAACATGTAAAAGCTATGATACTGAGCTTATTAGAGAGGGTAAGAAGTGGTATATTAGATGCCTTGCATGCGGAGCTATAACATATGTTCCTGCAGTATAGTTGGAGGGACCAGCTTTGAGTCTATACTTTCTCAAGGTGCACAAAGTTGAGGGTAAGAAGATAGTTGCAGCATGTGACGAAGAGATCCTGGGCAACGTCTACAGAGAAGGGGATATAGTTCTAGACGTTTCCCCCGTATTTTATGGCGGTAAAAGGGTTGATTTAGAGGAGGTTATAAAAGCAATTGAGGAAGCGGATATGGCTATAATAACGGGGAAAAGAATTGTTAAGGAGCTTGAGAAAAGAGGTCTTGTTCTATCAGAGTTTGCTCTTAAGGTGCAGGATCAGCTTCATATTCATATCATAAAAGAGCTTGAGGAAGGTACCTAGACTTGAAGAGATTCTGCATAAGTTGTGGCGTTGAAGAATCCGAGACTACACCAATAATAAAGGGTTTGTGCCCTAAGTGTTATGTAATGCTCAGAGGGCTTGCCTCAGCTCCTCAAAGTGTGGATATAGAGTTCTGCAGGGTATGCGGTGCTATAAGGGTTCATGGAAAATGGGTTTATGTTCACAGTTTTGATGAGGCTAGAGAGGTTGTTGAAGATCTAGTGATAGACTTGTTGAAGCCTTCCGAAGATGTTGTATTAGAGGATGTAGAGGCATCCTTCAGGCTCTACGAAAGCTCTACAGCTTCAGTAAATGTTATTGGGAAGCTTGGAGGTGTTAGAGTTTCCCAGACAATAACCATACAATTAAATTGGAGATCTACCCTTTGTCCTCTATGTAGGAAGATAGCTGGTGGTAGTTATAGTGCAGTTGTTCAGGTAAGGTACGTCAATAGGGATAGAGACATTGATAAGTATATCAATGAGTTGAGGAGCCTATACGGAAAGTGGATTAAGGAAATTAAACCTGTTAAGAATGGCTACGACATTACGCTTCTTGATGCAGAAGTCGCAAAAAGGATTGCTGAAGACTTTAAACATAGATGGCATGCTGTAAAGATTGTAAAGTCCTATGGAGATACAAAAAGGTTATCAACTGGAGAGACCATATCAAGGCTTTATGTATCTGTCAGAATCTTGAACTTTAAGCCCGGAGATTATGTAATCATAGATGGAAAGCCCTATACTGTAGACGCTATTGAAGGATCGTGGCTTGCGCTGAAGGATAGCAACAATAATGTTAAGAGGATTCATATAGATGAAGTTGTAGAAGGTATAGGCAAATATAGAGCTAAAAAGTCTAGGTAGCACAACAATTTAGCAACGTAGACTAAGTAAACTTAAAATTTGATAAAGCATTTTACTAGATTACACAGCTTAGGAGTGGGTGAGATAACATAGCTAAGGAAAAGAAACCTGAAACAGCATCAAGAGGATTGGTGCTACCCACAGGTAAGCAGGTGCTTTGCGTTGTTGACGAGATTGTAGGAGCAGATTTTGTAAAAGTTAGGTGTGTAGATGGTGTTACAAGGATTTGCAGAATTCCTGGTAAGTTTAGAAGAAGGGTATGGTTTTCAACAGGAGACGTGGTTCTTGTTGAGCCATGGGACTTCCAGCAGACGAAAGGGGATATAGTACACAAGTATGAGAAGGATGAAATTAGGAAACTGATTTCAATGAATTTAATAACCAAGGAGTTTATAGAAGGTGGAGAGTAATACAGCCACTACATTAATGTAATACAGCGTACCGCGTTGACAAAAGCTATTCACTAGGCTTTTGAACATGAGCGATAAAGACGTAGAGAAGGAAATTGATAAAGAGATTAGGAAGGAGCTAAAGGAGCCTAGGATAAAGGATAAGGATCTTTTTGAAACTGTTGAGGAAGTTTTTGATCGTGCAACTGTGCTTACTCTTATTAGGCTCAAACAAAGAGGGGTTATATCTAAGATAAGTGGTGTTGTTTCAGCAGGTAAAGAAGCCAGGGTTTATGTTGGAAGAGATTATGAAGGGAATTATCTAGCGATAAAGATATATCTTACGGCAACGATGGAGTTTAAGAAGGGTATCTGGAAATATATAAAGGGGGATCCAAGGTATGAGTGGATACTCTCACTACCATCTCACAAGCTCATGGCTGTTTGGGCAAGGAAAGAGTTTTCAAACTTAAAGCGTATGTATGAAGCTGGTGTTTCGGTACCAAAACCTATTGTCGTTGAAAGGAATGTGCTAGTCATGGAGTTTATAGGAGAGAATGGAGTTCGAGCACCCTTACTCAAAGAACTAGCTGATGCTAGGCTAATAGATAGGAAAAGCGCTACGAAATTTTTTAAGGAAGTTATAGAGAATGTCTACAAGATGTATTGGTATGCAGGGCTTGTTCACGGCGACTTGAGCGAGTATAACATAATGGTGCATAATAATAAACTATACATTATCGATGTTAGTCAAGCAGTAAAACTTGAGCATCCCAACGCCCATATGTTTCTGTACAGAGATCTAAACAACATTATCAGGTTCTTCAGTGAGGAGCTAGAATTAAGAGTGCCCCCAACTGAACAGCTCTTCAATGCTATTGTAAACAAGAATTATGAGGCTTTGAAAAAACTCACAGCATTGGAGGAAGGAATGGAATACGAAGAGTAGTTGCAGATTACCCAGGTTTAATATTTAAAATGCTCTTTAACCTTTATTCTATCTCAGCACAAGAGGCGGGTGACGAGCATGATCATTAGTGATGAAAGTTCTACAGACTCAACTCAGCAACAGGAAAAATCTGGAGAGGGCTCACAACCAATAAGCACCTCAATTACATCTCAGAGATATAGAGAAGGACACCTTATTCCAGGTGTTACCAGGTTCTATGTGAAGATACCTTTAGAGAGGATTGGTGTTCTCATTGGCAAAAATGGGGAAACGCTAAAAAGATTGATGAGGGAGACTCAAACAAAGATAACAGTTGATGAAGTTAACGCTACTGTAATTATAGAGCCTGCAGGTCCGCAGACAAAAGCAGCTGATCTTATGAAGGCGCGAGATATTGTTATGGCTATAGGTTACGGGTTTTCGCCAGAGAGAGCGTTTAGACTATTAGATGATGATCAGATACTTGTAGTCATAGACCTGAAGCAATATGTTGGTCCTAGCGAAAATCATTTGACTAGAATTAAGGGTAGAATAATAGGTGAAGAGGGGAGAGCTAGAAAGAATATAGAGGAAATGACAGGCACATACATATCTGTGTATGACGACTATGTTGCTATAATAGGGGACTACGAAAGCGCTAATGCCGCAA
>JAPWUB010000055.1 GCA_028275745.1 Desulfurococcales archaeon
TGAGTAGGAGCATGCTTGCAAGGATGTATGGAGGTGTATTAGCCAGAACACTGCTAGCAAGCGTTATCACTAGATCTAGTTCTCCCCTCCTATAAATAATGTAAGACCCTATATAGTTCCCCAGCACATAGGATACCAGCACTGCTGGAACCAAGAGAGCTAACGTGTAGGGGAGGTTCTCAAGGATCACCTCCTCAACAGTCTTAGGAAAGAATGAGATTGAGAAGCCAAAACGAAACGTAAACGCCTTGATAAGGTACTGAATGAAGTCGCATATGAATAGGCAGTAAGATGGGCAATCATTGCATATACACAGACCAGACATCCTCCTATACATCTGCGGATTTATGGGAGAGCCCCCATGAAGAGGTGAGCCAGGGGAGAACTCCACAACAAGAAACATTACTATTACTGCTACAATGAATGAAGCCAGGTATGTAAATGCTCTTCGAAAAGCGTACCTGGTAAAAGCTCTTGCATAGCTCACTTTCTCACCCTACGACAAAGAATTAGGGCTAACAAGAATCCTGTAACTCCTCCTATTAAAGCCACATAAAATGTTTTTGCAGTACCAATGCTGGTTGAAGTAACAGTAATTGTTTCACTCCTTAGAACAGTATACGTTACTATCTCTCTAACCACCTTACTAGCTGTTACAGTCACCTCCTCACTTATTGATATAGTTAATGTAGTTACATCAGTGGCTGTCCTAGTAATGGTTATTGGGCTTAGCGCTGATGTTGCATAGCTTGCAATAATGTTGAAGCCTGTAGAGGTATCAACATCTCTGTCCATTATTAGGAAGCTATATCTATGAAGAACCCACTTTAGGTACAGAGCACCACTACCTGTTCTAGCGACTTCTGATCCAAACTCAATGCACCACAGGTACATGTTGTTGAATATCTCCTCACTCCAGCTAGGTTTTGTAGCCCAGTTAATACTCATAATGATTCTCTTCGCCTCTTCAAGAAAGTTATTCAAGTTAAGAACAATGCTTCCACCTGGAATAGGGTGTGTACTTACAAATATTATCCATGTCCAGCCACCTGGACTTGGCTCAACAACTTCTGGCACTATCAGCACTACCCATTCAAGCTCCTTCAGGCTACCATTAACTAGCGCTAAAGTTCTTACTGTACCGACTTCAAGTGCTCCTCCAGGTAATGGAGGTTCCCAGTAGAGCCACACCATAATCTCTACATCTCCTCTAGCCATACCTCTGTAGGGTGGTGGAGACCTCTTTAACCATATATCGAAGGCTATGTCCATCCACCCAACCCTCCTCTCAATGACGCTATAGTTTACTTCTATAAATGTGTTTGGAAGATCTCTAACCCTTACTGGTAGGGGTAGATAGCTCGATGGGTTTACATAGGGTTTTGACTCCCAGGGGTGATTCCCATAACCAACCCTGTGGAAGCCTATGAAGTCTCTAAACCAGTTGCTACCCTTACCAGCGACATAGCTATAGTTAGAGACTACTACAAGCCCCTGCATTGTTAGGTTCATTAATGTGTAGCCTCTTACCCTAGGATCTGAGGTGTCAAGATTCCAGAGGCACGGATCTATATAGACAAACCCAGCTGTCTTAATGTTGTAAACAGCAGACCTGCCTCCAACAGAGGCTACAGAGGCTATGTATATTGGTGGAGGCACTAACTGGATAACTATTGGGACTGGCTTTAAAATGCCTAGACCAGAAACATCTATTCCTGTATCCAGAATTAATAGAGCACCAATAATGATGGCTATAGCTAATCCCTTTACCTGCATTTCTCGGCACCAAACCTTAGAGTAGCATAGGTTAAGATAAGAGTTAGGAGAAGCGATACAACGAATATGGTTGTAGGGTGAAGCTCTTCAGCAATATTGGTAACAGTTGAGGTTAGCGTAATTGTCTCGATACTAGTCTCAGTAACACTAACTACTTTAGTATATGTATGTACAGCAACTCTTCTTACAGTTGTTGTTATTGTTAGTGTTCTGGTAATAGTTATTGTCACAGGATTCAGAGCTACATCTTTCCCTAGGAGCAACCTAGATAAATGCTCTTTGTCTAGCTCTTGAGGTGCTGAAATAAGGTGAAGATCGCTAATAACAGCTTTGGCATATCCAAAAGCTCCAGTGCTTATGGTGAGCATTCCTAGCTCAACACCATTCACAGCAATACCTCCTTCACATTCACTGCTCAAGGCATTCGCAATGCTTTCAGCATCTATGAAAAGCTCGTTATAGGGAAGCTCTTTACCGCTTGGAACTAGAAGGAAGATAGCATTGGTTCTCAGGTTGTGCAGAGACCTAGCAATGTATACGTCAAACTCCTTCTCTTCAAAACCTTCACCACCAATAATAGCTAGCGAGGTTTTTGCATGGGCTGAGAGATTGAGAACATCCTCAACACTTCTATGACCAGAGACGTGAATAGCTACTGCAACACTGTAGTTTTCAGCACTGTTACCTCTTGTGCATGCTACGTTAAAGCCTATGATAATTAGGCAGAGATCCGTCTCGCAAATAACATCACCTCTCTTCACATAGACTAAAAGCTTCTTTTCACTGACTAGAGAGTGTGGAAGTGGTATGTAGAGGGATGAGTATTTAGAAACCATGCCAAAACTCGATACGCCAACAGCTACGCCAGAGAAGGAAAGTGCTTTCTCACCATATGCAAAAAGAGTTGTGAGTGTAAGCCCATTCTGCGTAAGGTTTGCAATCGAAGATGCATTAATGTAATCTCTAGCGCCTTCCAAAGGCTTTAGGAATGAGAAAATTGTTAACACGTCAAAGCTCTTAGTAGCATTGTGGAGAAGCCCAGAAGCATGGGCTATAACAGGGTATGAAACAACTGTTTGTGGAGGTATGATAGGGACTGAGAAAAAGGATTCGCCATAAGCATGAGTATCCGGGAAAACGCTGTACAGCACCGCCAGTACTAATACTAGTACTAGTATTAGCTTACCCATAGATGCAGCTATTCGCCTTCTCTTCCTAGCTAATAGATAGCCTAGTATGGCACCAATAGCTAGAAGTCCAGCACCAATGGCATACACCTGAGCCTCCGGCATGCCCTTAACAATCTCAGTAGTTGCTGTCACAGTTTCTGTGCTGAGAAATGTTGTTGTCTCTCTAATCACCTCAGTCACTGTTGTGGTTTTGGTCACAGTAGATGTGAGGGTTTGGGTCTCTGTCCTAGTCACTGTATATGGTCTTCCACTCCTAGTTACAGGCTCTAGGGCAACATTTGATAGGTAGATGTCTACAGGTCCGTTACCCCCTAGGTAGAAGCCTATGTACACAATATTTGCTGAGTACTCTCCATGGCTGTATATAACCTCGTAAAGCCTTGGCTTGGTACCAAGATTTATCGGCACCTCTAGATACGTCTTTATAGGTACTAGCGACTTTGATGTAAGCACAACAACAAGCTTTATGGTTGCTTCCCTCGATGCCCATGCGTAGAACTTTATCGAGTAGTCAGCTCCTTGTCTAAGCCAAACAAACTGCCCTAGCTGGATATCCTGAGGCTGGGCGGATGATGCGTCACCTGTTAGTGAAATCCTCAGCCTATTGCTTTCCACGCCAGTTTCAGACATGTTTATGTACTTTGGATGAATTGTGAAGAGCATCCAATCATCTGGGTTCTTACCAGGATTGTTGCTGAGGTCTATAGGTTTGCTGAAGTCTCCGTTAACAATTGCTTCCCTTGTTATAGAGGGCCATACACCTCCCCAGCTCCTGGTAAAGATCTCGTTATCAGAGTCCCAAGTCTTTGCGAAGGGGTCCTGTGATGGGTCGAAGAGGAGCTCGTAAACCCTTATATAGTCTATGTACATTCTCTGTGGAAACCTTGTTGATTCATCTGGGTAGCCAGGCCAGTTCCCCCCAACAGCTACATTAACTATTATGAAGAATGGCTGGTCAAATGGCCAGTCACAGCCTCTGTGCATATACTCATCCCTGTTTATAACGTGGTAAAGCTGCCAATCAACATACCACTTTATGTAGTAGGGTGTCCACTCAATTGCGAACTCATGGAAAGAATCGCTGAACTTCTCTCCCTTAGGAAGCCTGAAGAGTGAGCCCACACCCCTACCACCAAAACAGTTAGCTGAGTGAGCAGTTCCATAGACAACGTCTGGCTGGTGACCGAGAAGCTCCATAACATCTATCTCTCCACACTTTGGCCACCCAACTCTGTTGATGTTTGAGCCTAGAAGCCATAGGGCAGGCCATATACCCTTGCCCTCTGGAAGCTTAGCCCTAAAGACTATGAGGCCGTACTTAACCTCGAACTTCCCCTGAGTCTTCAGCCTAGCACTAGTGTAGTAGTGCTGAACCCCTGTAGGACCTGTAATTGGCTTATCAAGCTTCCTAGCCTCTATAACTAGGTAGCCATTCTCAATCCATGCATTATCCTTTGTGTAGTACTCAAGCTCGTTATTACCCCATCCACATAGATTCGGGCATCCATCGCCAATCTCAAAGCTCCAAACAGATTCATTGATTGTAGACTCATCGAATTCCTCACTCCAAACAAGCTTGTAAACCTTCCCACCAACAGTAAGGGAATCCATGGAACCACCAGTCAAAGCATTGACTGGTGAAGGATATATATAGCTGTAGCTCGTGACGAGAACAGCAAGTACGAGGGTAACAGTAATTAAGGTTGTAAATCTTTTCACCATGACCCACACCTCTAGATGCTATACTTAGCGTAAAGACGTCTAGTTATAAACCCAAGTTTTCTGATCAGAAAAGAAGAGATGAATTAAAAAATATTTTTGGTTTTAAGCTACCTCCTCTTTATTGCGTAGCCTATTGCGATGCCTATTATTAGGAGTACTACCCCTAGTACTCCGGCCATTGTCCAGTCAGTAACCGTTGTAGTAGTTGTTGTAGTAACTGTCTGCATTGTTGTTGCTGTTACTAGCTGAGTTATTGTTGTGGTTGATGTAGCTATCTGCGTCACAGTCTGAGTAACAGTCTTCTCAACTGTTTGCGTAACTGTAGTAAGCATGGTTGTTGTTGCTGTTACTGTTGTTGATATGGTTACAGTTGCAACTGGTAGTTTTCTTAGTAGTGTTGCTTTGTGTAGTACCCACCCCAAGCAGAACCCTTTATCTGGTGAATTGCTACCGCTGTACACGGATACGTGTAGGCTTGTCCAGTAGAACCTCTCTGTAGAAACCTTACTCACTTGCGAAACAAAGTTTACGGCTTTTGAGACCAGGGGCTTTATATCAAGAACTACCTCGCCACTTGTAATTGTTTGACCATAGAGCTCAAATACCACTAGATGCCAGCCACCACCACTAGTTGTGTATGTGCCTCTAAACACAAGCTCTGTTGCCTCACCATTGACAATGGCAGGCACCCTAACAAGCCCTAGATCTGTTCCTGTAACTGGGAAGTCGTTTTGAAACACCATCCAGAGCTCTATGAATGGATTGCCTGCGAAGTCCTCGAACCAGCTCATCAGCCCATACCTAGTTAGTGTGTAGTCTGTCTTAGCAAGGTCTAGCCACACATCAACAACTACACTATCAAGGCTGTCGATCTTGGATGCTGGCATTGGTAGTGAGAACCATGGGTAGCCGCCAACAGTGTCAGCACCTCCCCAAGCCTTTGGAACTCTACCAACAAGTATAACCTCTGGAGTAGCCCAAGCAGGAATATTCCACTGTAGCTTAACGTTAGACATGTTTACGTAGAAGTAGACCTTGTTCTCCCTGCTAGACCACCTCATAACATTCTCTCCAGAACCACCAACAATATTCCAGAAGTTTGGCTGAAACCTCACAGTAGTGTTATCAGGTCTCCTAATAACATAGTTAGCTGTATTGCATTCAACAACAGTATAGCCATCTACAGTATGCGGAGAGCAATCAGTGCTTGTAGACCACCTCAGAACAACATCACCAGGCTCAGCACCTTTAGCAATACCTGCAACAGCATTCAAGCTCAGTTGCTCTGCAAAGGCAGTTAAGATGCTGAACACCATAATTACTATGAGCAGCGTATATACAGCCATTCCAACCCTTATACCCATTCCAAATCACCTGTTTAGAGGCTAACAGTGTTCTGAAATGAGGAGAGTATATATGTTTTAATGTTTGGCAGAGTAGGTCAAGGGTAGCATAATGTATAATAATAGTTTATGCTATACTTTACTCTGGTGAAATGCTGACGCCATTTAGGTATACTTAGGTATATTGAAGTATAATGCAATATTAGGCTGTTACAACATCTTTGATAAGAGTTGTGCAAGTTCAAAGCTTCTTTACGCAACAGATATATACCTAGCGCTTCTTTCCTCTATTCTGGGTAAACCCTATGAAAAGTTCAAGACTAGTTGTTAAAGCTCTTGCAGCATTAATGATAGTAATACCTCTGTTCATATCAGTAGCACCAATGTTTGCTGTTCAGGGTCAGCAGATCCCAAGGGAGGACACAGTGTTCATGATCGGTGTTGAGTGGGGTACTATAAGGGGTATGAACCCCTACACTGGTAATCCAACACCTCTATGGGGCCACGCATACCTGCCACTCTTCACATACTCAGCATTGAAGGATGTGTGGATACCTACACTTGCTGAGAGATACGAGTTTGTGGATCCCACCACCATTAGGATCTACATAAGGCCTGAGGCTACATGGAGTGATGGAGAGCCTATAACGGCTTACGACGTTGAGTACACATACTACGTTACTCAGCAGGTTGGTGTTGGTCCTGGAGCTGGTTGCCAAGACTATGTAGCCTACATAAGGGCTGTTGGGGACAAGGTTGTTGAGGCAAAGATTAAGGATCCACCAAGAAACTACTACGCATTCCTAAGCTGTGTACTAAACTTCTGGCCACTACCAAAGCACGTTATTCAACCCATATTTGAGAAAGGAGGTAAAGATGCTATAACTAAGTGGGATAATGCAGACCCCAACGCACAAGTTGTTTCAGGGCCTTACAAGATATACTACTACTCACCAAGTGATAGGATAATCCTTGTAAGGCTTGATAACTGGTGGGGCAAGAACATATTTGGTGTGCCAGGACCAAAATACATTGCTCACCTACTATATGCAGACAACTCAGCTGCTAACGCAGCTCTAGAAGCTGGCGATGCTGATTGGGCAGGGACTTTCATACCAGAGGTTTGGAAACTACAAGCAAAGGGCATCTATACATGGTACAAGAATGCCCCGTACTATGTAGGCTCAGGCGTGAACTTCCTCTACCTCAACTTAAAGAGGCCAGAGTTCCAGAACCCAGCAGTTAGGTGGGCCATTGCATATGCGATACCATACAAGGACATG
>JAPWUB010000056.1 GCA_028275745.1 Desulfurococcales archaeon
TCTTCAAGAAGAAGGAGCCTATAAAGCAGAAACTCGTTATGGCAGACTACAAGATAAGGGCTATGGTTAGTAGGCTAGAGGTGTTCATAGAGAGGCTAAGGGAGAGAGATAGAGCTCTATTCGAGAGAGTGGTTGATGCACTTACCCAAGGAGATGAAGTTAGAGCTGCTATGTATGCAAATGAGATTGCGGAGATTAGAAAACTGGTTAAGCAGTTAACCGTGACTCAGGTAGCGCTTGAGCAGGTTGCTCTAAGGCTCGACACAGTACTCACAATGGGCGACATAATGAGCGGCCTAGTACCAGTACTAGGCGTTATAAAGGAGCTTAGGAACGTAATTAAAGGCATAATGCCAGAGATATCCCTTGAGCTATCAGAGGTTGAGGAGAGCCTAAGAGATGTAGTGATATCAGCTGGCGAAGCACTAGGTACACCAACTGGAGAGATCTATACAACACCAGAAGCGAGAAAGATATTGGAGGAGGCGAAAGTAATAGCAGAACAGAGAATGAAAGAGAAGTTCCCAGAACTACCAGCAACAGTCACAGCAGCAGCTCAAAAAGCACAGGCACCAGCAACAGGCACTGTATAACCATTTCAAATTCAGCCAAGTTTTTTGCTACATACAAAAACTTTTTTACCCAACACCTTTTCTTACAAACCAATTATCTCAGTAAGCAGAAAGCACTCTACCTACCAAACTAGGATTAGGTGTTCACAATGAGCGGTCATACCAATGTGGCTAGATTTGTTGGTGTTATAAGGAGCTATAGAAGGAGTGGAGCTAGGCAGTACAATGAGCAAGTACTGGTACAGGTATTCACTGATCCAAAGCTTGTAGGTAGCCTCGTAGGAGCCAAGGCTATTGCAAGGGATAGACATGGAAATGTGTATAGAGGTAATGTTGTAAAGGTTCACAGCTTTAGGAACTGCGTTGTAGTTGTGAGGTTCAGACCCAATATACCAGGGCAACTGCTGTCTTCACGTGTTGAGATACTGAAAGGCTAGCAAGCTCTTTTACAGCGAGAGATAAGGTAAGAGGTGGCACCTTTACATCTTTTTCTCAGCTTAACTCTGACTAATCATCTTTTAGATCTCATTCTTGCCGGGCTCTCATCATCTACCTAGTATGAGAAGAGTGTTTAGTGTTATAAATTTGTTTAGAGCTATAGTTTCTTGTTGGGTGAAGTAAGTGGAGTTCTCTATAGTTGCACAAACTCTTGAGATACTTGAGAAAACTACTAGCAAGATTCAGCAAGCATCTACACTGGCAATGCTATTTAAGAGAACCCCTGCTAACGTTATTGACAAGGTTGTGTACTTCCTGCAGGGGACTCTATGGCCTGATTGGAAGGGCATGCCTGAGCTTGGTGTTGGTGAGAAGGGTATTCAGAAGGCTATAGCCCTTGCTGTAGGGGTTAACGAGTCTGAGGTTGAGAAGCTTTACAAGAGCTTAGGGGACTACGGCTTAGTTGTTGAGAGGTTGAAGTTGGGTAAGCAGAGTAAGGGTTCAGGGCTAGAGACATTCATAAAGACTACAAAGACCGAGCAGAAGAAGCTCGATGTTGATACTGTGTACAACACCTTGGCTAAGATATCCATGTTGCAGGGTGAGGGGAGCAGGGATATGAAGATAAGGCTCTTAACAGCGCTCCTAATGCAGGCAGACCCCAGAGAAGCTAAGTTCATTGTTCGCTTTGTTGAGGGCAGACTAAGGCTAGGTGTTGGAGAGGCAACAATAATGGATGGACTTGCATCAGCTTTTGGAGCACCAAGAGACGTTATCGAGAGGGCTTACAACCTTTACCCAGATCTCGGGGCAATAGCTAAGATGCTTGCTGAGAAAGGACCTTCTGTGCTGAAGGAGATTAAGCCCACTCCAGGCATACCTATAAGGCCTATGCTTGCTGAGAGAGGTACAGACCCTGTTGAAATCCTTAACAAAACTGGCGTGCCTGCACTAGCCGAGTTTAAGTATGATGGCGAGAGAGGGCAAATACATAAGAAAGGTGATACTATATGGATATTCTCAAGAAGGTTGGAGAACATAACTCATCAGTATCCAGACGTTGTTGAAATTGCTAGAAAGCAAATCAAAGCTAACGAGGCTATTGTTGAAGGCGAGATAGTTGCTATAGATCCAGAGACTGGAGAGTTCAAGCCTTTCCAGGAGCTGATGCACAGAAAGAGGGAGAAGGATATATACAAAGCTGTTAAGGAGGTACCAGTAGTTGTAAGATTATTCGACTGCCTCTACGTCGATGGCGTGGATCTCACAAGCAGGCCTCTGCCTGAGAGGAGAGAGTGGTTAAAGAAGATAATTGAGGAGACAGACGCTTTCAAGATAGCTGAGCACATGCTTGTCAAGGACGCGAAGGAGCTGGAGACATTCTTCTATAAGGCAATTGAAGGTGGATGCGAAGGCCTTGTGGTCAAGTCTATAAAGATTGACTCTGTCTACCAGGCTGGTGTAAGGGGTTGGCTATGGGTTAAGTACAAGAGGGACTACAAGAGCGAGATAACAGACACCGTAGACCTTGTCGTTGTTGGGGCGTTCCATGGAAGGGGTAAGAGGGCTGGAACCTATGGTGCACTACTACTAGCAGCTTACGATCCAGATACAGACATGTTTGTAACTGTGTGCAAGGTTGGCACAGGGTTCACAGATGAAGAGCTAGCATCACTACCAAAGAAGCTAGAGCCTTACAAGCTTCCGCAGAAGCACCCAAAGGTTTACAGCGAGCTAGAGGCTGACGTGTGGTTCGAGCCTGCTCTCGTAGCTGAGATTGCTGGTGCAGAGATAACCCTCTCACCGGTTCACACATGTTGCTGGGGCTGGGTAAAGCAGGGCACAGGGCTCTCGATAAGGTTCCCAAGATTCATTAGATGGAGAGAGGATAAAGGACCTAGAGACGCTACAACAACTAAGGAGCTTTACGAAATGTACTTAAAGAAGTTGAGGAAGATTAGTGAGAAGCCTGAGACTAAGACAGAGGAAGTATAGTGCATCATTAGGTAAAGCTAACACCTTCTTTCCAAATACTTGGATGCCATGTAGAGCACTTTGATGTGGAAGCCAAAACACTAACGCTTATTACTTCTACTGTAGCAAGCCAGTCTCCTGAGAGGTGAGCTTATTGAGCGACCCATTATCTGGGTATACAGGGACTGTAAGAGATTTGCTTGAGAAGCTTGATGCAAGGATTGGTTGCAGGATTAGGCTAACTGTGAAAGGCAATATGATTGTGGAAGGGCTTTTAATGCCTAAGCACGAGTTCAGCGCTGAAGATACTATAATTATTAAGCTTGATAATGGCTACAACATAGGCATATCAATTGCTAGAATTGAGAAGGTAGAGCTTGTTGAGTGTAGAGAGAGAGTGGCTCCAAGGATTGAGGAGCTTAAGCCTAGTGGAAGACCTGTTGTAAAGATTCTTGGATGTGGAGGCACGATAGCTAGTAAGGTAGAGTATGAGACTGGAGCTGTAAAGCCTGCAATGAGCCCTGCAGAGCTTTTGGAGATCATACCAGAGCTTAAGGAGTTTGCAAGCTACGATGTTGAGGTGCTGTTTAACATACTCAGCGAGGATATGACGCCAAAGCACTGGGTAGCGATTGCTGAGGCTGTGTACAAGGCTATTCGTAGCGGCGTAGATGGAGTAGTTATTACTCACGGAACAGACACCATGAGCTACACAGCATCAGCACTGGCATTCTCTTTACAGAACCTGCCAATGCCAGTGGTTTTGGTTGGTGCTCAGAGAAGTAGTGATAGACCATCAACAGATGCTGCAACAAATCTCATAGGAGCTGTAATAACAACGCTTCAGGCGCCATTTGGGGAAGTTGTTGTAGCTATGCATGGAACGCCGTCAGATACTGAAATACTTGTTCATAGGGGTGTAAAGGTTAGGAAGATGCATAGTAGCAGAAGAGACGCTTTTCAAAGCATCAACGACTTACCGCTAGCCAAGGTTGATACGCTGAAGAAGGAGCTCAAGGTTATTAACTCAAGGATTATCCCAAGGTCTAAGAGCGCTGACGATGTTAGGGCTGTTATAGGCTTTGATGAAAGGGTTGCACTAGTAAAAGCTTATCCAGGGTTCCAGCCAGAGATAATAGACTTCCTAGTTGATAGGAAGTTCCATGGAATAGTTATTGAGGGTACAGGGCTAGGTCATATAGGTAACTACGTCATAGACTCCATTAAGCGAGCTATTGAAGAGGGGATAGCCGTTGTCATGACTACACAGACACTTTTCGGCAGAGTAAACATGAATGTCTATACAACTGGCAGAAAACTTCTAGCCATAGGTGTTATACCTGGAGAGGACATGCTTCCAGAAACAGCCTACGTAAAGCTGTCATGGGTATTGGCACAGACAAGGGACTTGAAGGATGTTAGAAGAATGATTCTAACAAACTACGTTAACGAAATTAACCCTGTGCACACCCCATACCTATACCCATCATGGCCTCACTAATTCAGATCACTTTCTTCATTCGCCTCACATATTCCCCCTCATCCCTCACGCTTCTCCGCTTCAATGGAAGAGTTATTTGCATCAATCCACTTGCATCCACCTCAATAGAAGGATAAACCCCTTCACCAGTATTAGGCGAAGTAACTTCCTTTAAACAGCTTATTTATGTGTAGAGGCTATGAAAACCCCTATAGCTAATTAGTTAACCATAGCTAATGCAGAGTCCGCTACACTTATATTCTCAAAATCTCTCCTCACTAGCATTGTGAATCAGGTTTGAGAACGAAAACACTTCTAGTAATAGCTGTAGCTATTATAGTAGCGGTAGTAGGTGTAGCTACATATCTTCTCCTGCTAAAGCCTCAACAAAGTGGAGGATGCATAGCCAAGGATAACACACTAATTGTTGTATACCTCAAGGTACCGCCAAATGAGCAGGCATACAATGTGATAGCAGAGTCCTTGAGCTATGCGATTAAGACTAATTCAAGCAATAGAGTTTCTATAAATCTAACCACATGCTTCATTAAGTACCAAGAGCTCGACGAAAAACTTAGGAAGATACTTAGCAACACAACAACGTTTCCAGTAATAGCTGTTTATACACATGCAAATCTCTTTGAAGCTCCAATAGCTCAGCAACTCTTTAATTATAGTGAGGGGTACTACATACTAAAGGAGGTGTGGACAACACAAATACTTGCAACACTACTAAACTACTACGGTATTGCACCATATCAAGACGTAGCAATCTTTAGCGAAACCATGAAAGAGCCTTTGGTGCTACCTAACGAAACTCCAGTCATAGGTTCGCCAACAGCTAAGTACTACCTGGTAATATATGAAGATGCTTACTGCCCCTACTGCGCAAGGTTCTACGCAGATTCGTTACCGAGTATAGAGGAAAAGGTTAGAGATGGAACCATAGCTCTCGTGCTAAAGAACTTTGTTGTGCATAGCGAGGCATGGATTATACACAGAAACATCACAGCAATGTATATTGCAACAAGGAATGCAACCACGGTTCTCAACATTATGAAGAACATATATAGCCTTATAAACAGAGGTATTCATCCCTCTCCAGACTATGTTAAAGAGCTTATAAGGAACATAACAGGCTATGAAAGCTTCAATGTGAATATAGATGATGTTGAGAAGGTTATGCTGAGAGATGGTGAGGAAGGAGCTAGCTACAGAATCTTCGGTACACCAGGGTTTGTTATCTGGAGCAAGGAGAAGAACTATGGAGTTGTTATTGTAGGTCTTGCAAGTGCTGACAACATTTTTAGCACCATGAATAAGTGGCTTTAGGAGGTTGAAACCCACACATTTTTTATATAATGATGCAAACCCTAGACTTATGTCAGGTCTCCACACGAGCATGTAAGCTCATGTATTATTCTGTGCAGTTCCTCCATACCTTCCATGGTCTTTGCCGATACCCTGGGAACTCTCGTGGCTTTTGCGTAGAGCCATATTGTATCCATTATCTTTGCCAGCATCTCACCATACACACCCACAGACTTTAAATACTCCACAACCTCATCAATATCGCTAATAACGTCACCCATTAACCTCAGATCCCTAGCTATATCGATCTTGTTTATCACCGGAACAACATCTATTCCCAGCCTTGCTTGAAGAGCTACAGACATTATTGATATGAATGCGTAGTCCTCATACCTCCTAATAACATCTCCGTCAAGCACGAAGACCGCTACAAACTCTCTCCCATACTTGCTGAGCGCTTCTGTAAGCTTGTATGCCACATCTCTAAATATGAATACCTCCATCTGGCCAGGCGTGTCTATGAGTACGAAGTCTGCTTCAGCCTTATCAATGGCTTCTGCAACAATGCCTATGTTCTCGCTTATCATCTCCATAGACTTTACCAGAGCACCATTTGGTCCTAGACCAAGCTCCTTAGCTATCCTATGAGCATCTACATACAGCCTTATGTCAAAGTCTGGGGTGTAAGGGATATACTCAGCAGCTGGATCAAGGTTTACTCTAAATACTTTTAGATACTGCTCCTCCTCAAGCCACTTAGAGTATGCATGGACGAGGCTTGACTTGCCAGATCCTGCAGGCCCTATAAACATTACAAGCGTTTTGCCCATGCCTTTGCACACGCTATTCAACTTCCTTTTATCGCAAAGATTCTATATGTTATTGAAGCTGTTAAGCTTTATCGTGGGTATTGATACCCTAGAGCAAGTGTTAGTGTGGATGCTATTGCTGAGGATGCTATGAAGAGTGTGTAGAGAAGTATGACAAGCTCCTTCTCGCTAAGTGCTGAGCCTGAAAAGCGTATAGCAAGCCTTACGAGCGTTATTGGCGCTGTTGGGTCTTTGACTGCATGTATACATCCTCTCTCATCGACTCGTGTAGGTCTCTTGACGCTCTCCTTCTGTAGAAAACCTTTGACTGATGCTATATAGTAAAAACCGTTTATGTACATGGGGGCTGAGGCTAGCAGATAGTAGAACTCAAGCCTGTTTAGGGCTAGGAGTATGGGTATTGTAGACCCTAGTAGGAAAGCTCCTGTGTTTCCGTTGAATATCTTAGCTGGGTAGAGGTTGAAATAGAGGTAAGAAGCTATAACAGCTATAAAGGTTATGAGGAGCGCTGTTGAAGATTCATCTATGTTTCCTCCAGCAAGAAGCTTAGTGATCAAGGCAAATACGTGTAGGGATAGCACAAACACTGGTAACACACCATTGTGGGTATCGATCATGTTAGAACC
>JAPWUB010000057.1 GCA_028275745.1 Desulfurococcales archaeon
GCGTTCGGAACCACAGATGCTACTGCATCTATGTAGAGGCTCATGAATGATAAGCCTAGGGCTATCAGCACAGACACCCCTCCTACAACGTCGTAAACGTTCTCAAAGATCACATACTTAATTAGTGGATTTCCATAGCCTCTCTCGCTAAGGAACCTCCTATGATCTATGTATGCAAACACCATTGAGGCTACATCAAGAGTTAGAGCAATAGCAAGAATTGCTGCACCTAAACTACTGTTAGTAATCGTATGCGGAGATTCAAAAGCTGAAATAGTTTGTAGAGCACCAAATAATGCAAAGAATGATATCGTTAAGATGCCTATAGCAAAGCTTGTTACGTAAATGTACATGGACCTGCCAAAAACGCTAAAATCCTCATCGTCTCTCCTCAAAGCGAATCTATTACCCACATAAACCAATGCACTGTTTATCAAATCAGCAAAGCTCCTCAAAGACTCTACAAGAGCAGTTTTAGAACCTGTTACTACAGCTACAAGTAGCTTAAGCAGGAATACAACAACATTAGATAAAAACGCTATTACAGGGCTCCTCAAATCAATAGCCAGACACCGTCTATGATAACTCTGCGAAAATGCACTTATAAGGTTTTTAAATGTCTCCCTTCTCTTAAAGGTGTAGGTGCTACTAGCAAATGCCTGCGATTGACGTTCCAGCATACATAATTGCTGCAGTAATTGGCATTATACTAAGCTTTTGGGGTGTTCAATTCTCTCGCTTTATAGCATCAATAGTGTTCGGCTCTTTCCTAGCATATCTAACCTTTGTAGAAGTCTATCACACATTTCACAGCTATGCGCTAGCAATAATATTCCTGTTCATAGCTTTCGGCATAGGCTTTGCTCTAGGTTTCCTCTTCTTCAGAGCCTCGCTCTCAATTCTTTTTGGATACCTTCTAGCGCGAATAATAGTCGACTTATTTGTTGTTGGTAAGGGTATTGCCTTAGTAGTACTACTAATAATCCTCACAGCAATATTTGCGGTGCTGGTATACATGCTCAGCAAGTATATTCTAGCACTTGTATTCGCCTCGTCAGGAGCCCTCCTACTATTTACTAGCCTTGTGAAACTAGGTCTTGAATATAGTGTTGCAGGTGTAATAGCGTTAATAGTGTTTGTGGCAGGGCTCTACAATCAGGTGAAAAATGTGATCTAGTTCTTCTCCTTTTTCTCGCTCTCTTCCTCACCAAAGAACTCTCTCCTAAGCGCCTCCCTCATCTCTTTAATCTTTTTAGCGTGCTCCAACACCTTATCAATAAGATCTTTACTTGCATCAATGCCTTTCTTAATGAAGTACGCTACAGCCTCACTCCTGCTCTTAAATATGCCCATCTCAACAAGCTCATCAATAATCTCAAGCTCCTTAATGCCGATCCTTGCAGAAACAACTTCTGTAGATCTTCTTGGCGTCTCCCTAAACATCTCCTCTATAACATCATTCACACCTTTAATAACATCATTTATGAGATCAGACACGCTCTTAAACGATCTTACAACAATGCTCCTAACCCTATCAATGCTTGGCAATGCTACTACTATGCTTGCTCCTATATCCCCCATCTTCCTATAGAGATCCTCAATATAGCTAGATATATTCCTCATCACTTCGCCTGCAACATCTCTTAGCTCATCTACAGAGACCTTAATACCCGACTCCTCAGCTAACTGCTCTAACTCCCTTAACGATGCTCTCAACTCCTTTAAAATCTCTCTCGACTCTCTCCTCCAAAGCCTGTAAGCATCACTAACCTCGCCACGACTAATCAGATCCTCAACTTCATTTACAAGTTTCTTAAACCTTTCCTCAAACCTTCTTAGAACCTCCTCAAATCTTCTCTTAAACTCGTCACTCATCTACTTCATCTCGTAACTCTGTATACAGTTATACAGAATTACGTAAGGGCTTTATATTCTTTTATAAACATGGTGATCAAGAGTGAATAGCCTTATTTTCTTGTTCAATAAACTGAAACGGTAAGAGAGTAGGGTGGATAGTTTGTGCGGCATCATAGGGTTTGCAAAGAGTGCTTCAAAGAGTATTAGTTGTAGTAGTATTTTGGAGGAGGGTCTTAGAAGACTTGAGTACAGAGGCTACGACTCTGCTGGTGTTGCAGTGATCCAGGGTAATAGAGTTGTTGTGATTAAGGATGTTGGGGTGGTAGATAAGATTATCTCCACCTCTGACTTCAAGTCTCTTGAAGGCAATGTTGGTATAGGGCATGTTAGGTGGGCTACTCATGGAAGACCCTCGAAGGTTAATGCACATCCGCAAGTTGATTGTAGTGGTAGGATTGCTGTGGTTCATAATGGAATTATAGAGAATTATTTAGAGTTGAAGAGGTTCTTAGCAGATAATGGGCATGTATTTGCTAGCGAGACTGATACTGAAGTTGTTGCACACCTTATAGAGCACTTCAAGTCTCTTGGGCTAAAGCCTTTCGACGCCTTTAAAAAGGCTGTCTCAATGCTTAGAGGCTCCTATGCCATAGCTGTTGTAGATCTTGATGCTCCTAGCAAAGTTTTCTTTGCTAGAAATGTTTCTCCACTTGTTATAGGTATTGGGGATGGGATAAACTTTGTGGCTAGCGATATAGTTGCATTCATTAAGTATACAAACAGGGTTATAGTGCTTAATGATGGAGAGCTGGGCTACATATCAGATTCAGAGGTCTATATAGAGCGTGATGGAGTGCCGGTAGATGTTTTATCGAGGGTAAGAGTTGTTGAGATGAGTGCTCAGAGCATTGAAAAAGGTGGATACAAGCACTTCATGGCTAAGGAGATAGCCGAACAACCATACTCACTTGCACAGACCCTTGCCTCACTTCAGTCACAAGATATTGCAAAGGCTCTCAACACAATTGCAAATGCTAAGAGGATCTACATAGTTGGTGCAGGCTCCTCATATCACGCCGCGCTCTTAGGTGCTACAGCTTTCAAGGTGTTTCTAGGTATAGATGCAGAGGCTGTAATATCGTCAGAGTTTAAGGCTGTGTCTAGAGCTGTTAGATATGGTGACGCTGTTATAGGTGTGAGTCAGTCTGGAGAAACTATAGACACTCTTCTAGCGCTTAGAGAAGCAAAGGAGAGGGGTGCAACAACAATTGCTATAGTGAACAACCCGTTCTCCACAATAGCTAGGGAAAGCGACCATGTCGTAGCCATGAAGGCAGGGCCTGAAATAGCTGTAGCAGCAACAAAAACATTCACAACACAGGTTCTGACGCTGCTATACATTGTTGCACGCCTTACAGAACTTGTTGAGCCTGTTGAGGCTGAGCTAAGGATTAGCAGTGAAAGCCTTAAGCTATCCCATGAAATTGCGCAGAAGGTTATTGATGAGCTAAACGATGATTGTAGAAGAGTTGCAGAGTTTCTCTTAAGCAAGCACTCTGCTTACTACCTAGGCAGAGTCTTCGGGGTTCCAATAGCTATGGAGGGTGCGCTAAAGCTTAAGGAGGTGGCATACATTCATGCAGAAGCGTACCCAGCTGGAGAATCGAAACATGGTCCCATAGCGCTTGTTGAGAGGGAGTTTCCAACAATATTCATCTACTTAGGGTTTCTGGATGAGGCTCTAGAGAGTAATGTTGAGGAGATGAAGGCTAGGGGAGCATATGTAGTTACAGTTGCTCAGGATGACATGATTGTGGGAAGCATTGCAAGGTACAGCGATACAGTTATTAGAATGCCTAGAGCACCACTTGAGGTTAGGCTAGTCACCTACGCCATTCCGTTACAGCTAATAGCCTACCACACCTCCGTATTGAAGGGGCTAGACCCTGACAAGCCTAGGAACCTAGCAAAAACGGTTACAGTTGTATAGCCTAGACCTCATCAACGCTCTTTATTATGAACCTTGGAGGCTCAATCCACTCGCTCTTGCACCTAGGACACCTAGAAGGTTTCTTAGGTTTATCCAGATCCTTAAATACATAGCCACACTTCCTGCAGCGTGGAGGTATCATGAGAAGTGCTTTCTCTCCTCCAGAAGACCTCCTAACAGTCTTAGCAACATGCTCTAGATGCATATAAACTTCGCTAACATCAATATCAAGTGCTCTAGCGATATCCTCAGCAGTCATAGGTTCCGTCGCTTCAGATAGGAGCTTTATTATCCTTTGCCTAATGCTCCCCTCCTCCAGGCTCACAATCGACACCCCAAGACAGCTACTTTTACTTTACGCGCGATAAAAAGGTGTTGAATTCTATGCATAATTCAAAGTTTTTAAGGGGCTTTAGACAAACTAGTGTTGCGCGAATGTGGGAGTTCATGAATAGCTCTGAAGATTCAGACTCTGATAGTGAAAGCGATTCCGACGATCATAGCGCTGTTATGGATATTGTTCTTGGAAAGGCTAGGCTATCAGATGTTGATAGTATAGTGAGTATATTCTTGAACAGCTTAGACTTTCTAGACTTTGAGGATAGGGACTGGATAGAAGGTGTTGTGAGAAAGAGGAGCAAGAGAGTTAGAATATATGTTGCTAGGCTGGGGAATGAAGTAGCAGGCTTTGTATTGCTCTACAAGAAGAGGGATAAGGCTTATATAGATGCCTTCGCTGTTGATCCGAGGTATAGAGGTATAGGTATTGGAAAGAAGCTGCTTAGCTATGTTGAGGAGATACTAAAACAGGAAGGTGTTGAGAAACTTTACCTAACAGTAAAGAATAGTAACAACAATGCGCTGGGCATGTACATTAAGCATGGGTATAGAATAGTTAGTACAGTGCTTGTTCTCGAAAGCCTGGTGAACAGCATTAATGGTGATGGCTTGGAGCAGAGCAAAAAGCTTGTTAAGGTTGTTGAGGCTAGGGATGCATTTAAATCAAGGGTAAAGCTTCTAGATACATCAATATGGACTAACTTTACATGGGATGCTGATAGTGCGATATACAAGGCCATAAAGAGGGAGCAGAAAAGCTTGGTCATATACATAGGAAAAAGGCTTGCAGGAGTTGTTGCACTATCCACAAACAAGGATCACGTAGTTGTGGAGAGGCTTGCAGTTTCATACTACATGCCTGCAGAGTCGATAAAGATTGTAATAAATGCTGTTAAGGAGTATATCGAGGACAGAGGTCTAGGCAAGATAATTAGAATACCTGTAGACTCAACAAAGGCAACAATGCTGCAAACACTAATATCGCTGGGGTTCAGGATAGTTTATAGCGAATACGTTCTATGCAAAAACCTTGCAGATGAAGAGGAGGAGTAGAACTAGCGATTTCATCTCTTCATAAACCTTAGCTCAGCATAGCCACAGCTACGACACACATATACCTCAACACTTCTATACTTTTCCAGCAACCTACCCAGCTCAGATCTAATATCCTTCGGCATTGCTGCAGCTATAAACATTGGTAGTGAGTCTGGTAATGTGAACCTAAAGAGGTCATGCTCTTCACTTCCACATCTAGGGCAACGCCACATACTGCCTTCACCTGGGTCAAAGATATTTTAGACAGATGCAAGGATATATACTGCTACAATATAACCAATATAAAAGTATAAAACATTGTATGGTACTACAGAGTGCTATATAGAAGGGTGGTGAGCAACTGAATTGATTAGCGAATCTAGTAAGAATGTGGGTAAAGATCGTTGTGCTAGGGCTGTGAGGCTTCTCTATATACGTGCTTCGACAATCTCGCTATCCAGTAATATGATAGGTCCTTTAGCGCCGTACATCCTAGTTCAGTATGGTGGTGGTGCTAGTGAGTCTGGCTGGTTCCAGGCGCTAAACAATCTCCTTACCAATATTGGGCAGGTTTTGTGGGGTAGAATAGGGGATATATGCAAGTTTAGGAAGACTCTACTTACACTGGGTGCAGCATCATCCATCATCATGCCGTTGGTTGTTCTAGCAGTGCTAAGTATTTTCGGCTCTATAAATCCTCATACAATAATCATGGCATCTGCATTAGCATCCTTATTAGGCTCTGCATCTGCACCAGTACTTGCCCCTTTGATTGGCGACATCGCGGGAGAGGCACGTAGAACAGCAGAAATCCTTGCAGCACTCTCAAACCTCTCAACAGCATTTAGTTTGATTGGCGGGATCTCAGCAACATTACTTCTCCAGATACTTACAAACAATATGCTAGGTTACATCACTCTCTCCGCAACAGCATTAATGCTTTCGCTAACAGCAATAATCTTCACGGTACTGGTGCCTAGAGCTGTTACAGAATCTGGCAACTGTAAGCCGTTTACAAGGTTAGGCGTTGCTCAAGAATTCAAGAGTTTTGGTGTAGACATTAAAAGGGTTATCACCAACACAAGGTTTCGAGGATTCGTCATAGCAAATACAGTCTACAACTTCTCAATGTCTATTGCATGGCCTCTCTTTATCTTGACCCAGAGAAATGTGCTTAGGCTTACTCCTGCTCAAGTAGTGTCGATATCTGTTGCCTCAAATGTATCTGTTATTGTTAGTCAGCATCTAACTGGCAAGTACCTGAGGAGAAGTTTGTATAAGCCATTAACTCTCGCAAATAGGCTTGGACTTGTAATTGTCCCGCTAGTTTACGCGTATGCAACAAGCTATGCACACCTACTTATACTGAATATCTACACAGGGGTTCTCATAGGATTTACAAACATTGTGTTCCCAATGTATATACTGGAGTCTGCAGAGGCTAGGGACAGGGCTCTGTACACAGGAGTCTACAACATGTTTATAGGTATAGCAACATTTGCTGGTTCCTTGCTAGGCGGAGAGCTAGCATCATATGCAATAGCTGTCTACGGACTTGAGCAAGGGCTTAGACTCGTATATATCGTGGGCACTGTAGCTAGACTTGCATCAGCAGTGCTTCTTCTAAGGCTTAAAGAATTCATATTCTAGGCTAGGAGACCCCTCTTAGCGAGAAGCCTAATAACCTTCTCAGCAATGCTCCTCGACCTAGTTCTCACTATTACCATGTCCCCTACCTCCTCAACTATAATCCCTGAGATACCTGCAAGCATATCCTTACTCTCCTTCCTAGCCAGTATCACGTAATAGCCCTGGGGATCCCTTCTAGATAGGTACTCCCTAACAAACCTCTCCACATCACTCATAGAGTCAAAGCCTCAACACGAGGCTCAAGCTCCTTAGCGTA
>JAPWUB010000004.1 GCA_028275745.1 Desulfurococcales archaeon
GTTTATAAGAATTATTACAAAGCGATGAGAACAAATGTACATGTAAATGTATTTAACATTGCTAAATACTCGTGAAAACTTACAAAATAACTATGATAATTACAATACATAAATGTTCATGAGGACAATTAATATTGTTACAGAGAGTAAAGTCATAAAAGCAAATTTACAGGTGCCATACAGTCTATTTCTTTCTGAAGTAGTTAGGGTATTGAACTATTATTGTAGAAAAACTTATAGATAGCTTTAGAAAATCCATTATAAAGTTGAAATAAAGAGGAATTAGGTATCGTTGAGAATGACAAGTGAAAAAATTAGATTAGGAACAAGTAAAATTGAGGATCTTATAAAGGAAGCAGTAGAGATTTACAATAGGTATAGAGGTGTGGAGTCAAAAGCTCAAATACTAGATGTTGATAATGATAGAGTTGTTATTAAGTTTGAGGGCCACTTTTGCTTTACTTGTGGTGTAAATGATTGGGTTGAAGATCTTAAGTATGTTATGGAGGATGTAGGTCTAGATGCAAATCTAGAACAGATTTTAGAGCCTGAGGATCCTGCTGAACCTACGAGGATAGGCGTATTTAGGATTAGAGGTGTTAAAAGTAATGAACGAGCTTGATGAGAAGGATCTAAAGATTTTGGAGAAGCTTGCAGGTAATGCGCGTATTACTTATACCGAGCTTGCTAAGGAGGTTGGATTAAGTGATGTAGCTGTAATTAAGAGGGTTAAAAAGCTTGAGGGTGCTGTAATAAAGCGTTACACCATATCTGTTGATCCTCACAAGCTTGGTTATAGTGTAGTGTCATTTACGGGTATTGATGTTGAGCCTGAGAAGATGTTTAGTGTTATAGAGGAGTTGAAGCGTAAAGACTATGTGTTAGGGCTCTGGTTAACAACGGGAGATCATCAGCTTTTAGCTGTTATTTGGGCTAGGAATGATGAGGAGATGTCTAGGATTCATAAGGAGATCTCAGCAATTGAAGGAGTTAAAAGGGTTTGTCCAGCAATAGTTCTTAAAACGTTGAAGGATTTGAAAATTTTGTTCACAATAGAGTGAACTATGTCTTCTTCTCTCCAGCTAGAATAGACTTTATTATCTGCATAATTAGATCTTCGAAAGCTTTTGATGAGCTTTCCTTGGCTATTGGTGGGCTGACCTTCTCCCCCTTCATAGCCTTGATAGCCCTTTCCTCAAATCCCTCTAGAATAAGCTTTAACTCAAATTCGTAGAGAACTCCCTCATACTTCTCCTGATACTTGATTTCACCACTATCGTCAGCGTACAGCACTATTGTTGTTGGCGATGCATGAATATCGAACTTCTTAAAGCTTTCAGAAGCTGCCTGCGACTTGCATTCACGGGCAAACCAATCGCAAAGAATAATCACAAATTTTGTGGAATCCTTCCTTTCATTAACCCACTTCTCTACAAATGGAAACCAGATATCGTCATATCTTCTACAAGCAGGGCACTTGGCATTATCAAAGTATATTACATATACTCCCTTTTCCCAAGGCTTAAATGCTTCGCCATCAACCCTTATGAGCTCCCATACCTGCTCCTTAGCTTTATAGACGTATACTCCATGAGGCGCATCCATACCTATTTTACGGAATGTTTTGCTCAATTGCTTTCCCCTTATATTTGCTACATTTTTATGTTGCTTGATTACCACTCATACTCTGTACAGCTAGGTGAGCTAAATAAATTATTCTTGTTCTCAGTGAGGTGAGCTTCCTTAGCTCCTCAACATCTAGCTTTGTTTTTCCATGCTTTTCATCTTCTCCTGCCTCATGCAATCTTCTGTACGCTTTGTAGAACTCCTCCTGAATACTGCGCCATGTAGGATCATCGAGCTCTATACCTTCAATGAATGTCATTAGTGATGGTGGGTCTACCCCTAGGTTTAGAAGCTCTTGCCTCACCTCTATGGCTTTATCTTTAACTATCTCTGCTAATCTCTTTAGGTTAGAGACCTGCAATTCCTTGACTAATGATTCTTTATCGAAAACCACTAGCTTAAAACCTGAGTAGTATAGGGCATCCTCAACAATAGTCTCAACCTCTCTCAATGTTTTTGATGGTGGTGTGAATGGAAACTTCACGTAGAGATCTCCAACAACTTTCTCGTCCTCACCATCGTACAGAGCTATAGATGTGTATACTTTGGGTATAGGCTCCTCCTCAACAATAACTGATGTGGCGTCGAGTGCTAGTATCTGTAGTGCTTTACTTGGCTTTGGTAGCGAGATCCTTCTCCCTCCAACAATTGCCGAAACCTTATCCTTTAGCAGAATATAGTTAATTATTCTGATAGCCACGTCTCTAATTCTTGACAGATCTATGCCTAGAGCTATAAAGTCGCTGAATGCTATATCATCTAGTTGCGATAGTAGCACTATGTCAAGATCGTCGAAGCTGTACTGCTCAATAGCTTTTCTGACTGCTAACCAGTCTAGTGACTCTATTAATCCTGCTGCTTCTGGTTCGTGAAGGGCTATGAATTTCTTCTCACCAATCTTATCAACGCTATACATTATTGTCTCAAAGGCTATTCCAAAGACCCTTCTAAGCACAATCATTATGTATGCTAGTCCAAGTCTAAGAAGTGTAGGATCCTCTCTATCATCAACAGGGAATATCATGCCATACGTATAGTCCCTGTATTCACCAAAGGTTTCCACAGGTACGTAGATGACCTTCCTATCGTATGTTACGAAAACTCTATCGCCTGCTCTAACAATTCTTGGTTTACCTGATATCAGGTACCACATAACTCTATTAGGAATCTTCTTGAGCTCCCCAAAGCCGTGCCTAGGAGGATAGACAACTGCTAGCACATAGCTGTGGAGCTTGCCTCTGGCAATATCTCTTAGGAATGATGTTTCTTCTCCCCACATCATCTTTATGTAGCGGTACTCCTCAAATGCTTCTGCGAGCGCGTCATAACTAAATATGTTTAGCTTTGATAAAGGCTTCTCATAAACTGCTCTCACAATTCTCGATGTTTTTCCACTTTCAATTCTAACAACAATGGCATCTGCACCTATATCAAAGCATCCTATCTGGAATCTCTCAACAAGGTCGCAGTGACCTATAGGTTCAAGGGGCTTGAGCGTGCCATCAACCTCTAGGTACCTCTTGATGCCGTAGGGTGGTCCAAACTCATAGAAGTTTATTCTCTCCCAGATCCACTTAGCTTTGTCCATGTCTACAGTACCATCCTTCTTAATAACGTTAACATCTCTAAGTACCTCATGCTCTTCTCTGGTCATCTCCTCTTTGAACCATGGTGAAAGGATCTTTGCCAAACCCTTGAATAACGCTATGTATTTGTTGTTAGGGTTTACAATAACCTTCTCTAGTGGGAGCGAGAGCCACTTCTCTAGCGCTGCAAAGCCTTTAGATAGTAGCTCAGCATCCCATCTAGCTGAGGGAACTATAATTGATTCTGTAAATGGTACCTCTCTACGTCTACCTTTCCTTCCCTCTCTCTGAAGAAACTCCCTAACATCTTCCGGCAACCCAACATGAACAACCCTTACAACAGTTCCTATGTCTATACCTTGTGTAAGAGTCCGTGGACTAATTACTAGCTTCACCCCACCTGATTTAGCACCTTCTTCAATCATTTTCCTAACATCTTTAGGCACTAGATGATGATGAGCAAAAGCTTTATCTCCAACTCTCTCTCTAAGTGCTTTAGCAAGCTCATCTGCTCTTGCTATACTCCTTGTGAAAACGAGCGTCACACCATCATCTTTGACGTACTGTGATAACAGCTCAACTATGTCTACGGATATTGATGGTACTTGAACGCCCAAAGCCTCTAGGAATTGAAGAACCTTAAACGAATTACGCTTAAAAGCCTCGAAATCTTCGAAAGCCGCAACAATATCTTGTGGTGCGCCATTCTTTACTGCTATATCTCTATACCTCTGGATAATGTTCCACACATTTCTCAAGTTCTTTCCAAGAACTATGTAAACTCTGTTCTCAACTCTGAAGGGCTCGCCCCTCACTATGGAGCACTCTCTGCCAGTCTTAGACGACAGGTATGCACATACATCTTCTGGATTTGCAAGCGTGGCTGTCAGTATCACTACTTGAAGCCTTTGCTTTGAGGCCTTAGACAAGATGTCTATCACTGCTAATAGGAGAGCTATTTCCCTAGGTGTATAGAAGTCCAGCTCATCGAGAACAAGCATGTTTAGATTTGTGAACGCATTGTAAAGCAGTGATGATTGCTGTTTCATTAAATACCTCTTGATTTCATGGAATAGGAATGCAGGGTTTGTGACTATTATATTTGCTTCTGCAATCATTCTTCTAACTCCTGAGGCCCCAACTTTCTTAACCATCTCATCCCTCGTCATCGCATCTAGTTGCATCACCTTAGCATCAATAGCTTTACAGTATATTGAAAGCCTTGAGATCTGGTCATTTGCCAATGCAAGTGTTGGGTAAACAGCTATGACCTTAAAGCCTGGGTCTGACTTAAACATCCTGTAGAAGTATAGGAACCATGCTTCAGTCTTTCCTGAACCTGTACCGGAAATTAGCACTACGTTGTTTCCCTTTAACAATTCTTCCAATGCTTTGAACTGATGCTCGTAGAGGTTCTTATCAGCTATTGCGATGTTGTGAACCTTAAACTCGGAGATAATATCCTGGAACTTGATGTTAACAGTCCTTGGCTCTATTGGGGGCTCAACCTTCTTTATGTAGTCATAGCCTAGCTCAATGAAGAGTTTCTCTGTATCTAGAACCCTCATTATAGTTAGCACCGTTTCATGTCAGAGAGGATTCATGACATCATCTCTCAGAGCCCACCACAATCATCATCTACACAGGCTCTAGGGAGCGAAGTACTCTATATTAATTTCGTCTTTCACAGCTTTAAGTATTACGCTTGTCACGCTTTCCTTTATATGAGGATTCTTTAAAATCCTCTTGATAAACGCATTGAGGTCTGAAACATCTCTAAAAACAGCGAGTACAGCTATATCATACTGCCCTGTAATGTCGTATACCCCACGAACTCTAGGCTCTTTAGCTAGCTCCTTCTCAACCTCCTCAATGTATGCTCCCTCAACCTTGAACAGTATTAGAGCTGTCAATCCATATCCAAGCTTTAGGTAGTCTAACACTGCTTCACATTTCTTGATCAAGCCTTGCTCATAGAGTCTCTTAACCCTTTTTAGAACAAGCGATGGGGACTTGCCAACAATCTTAGCCACTTCCCTAACACTCTTATTGCAGTTCTGCATGAGTACACTGAGTATTTGCTTGTCAAGGTCATCCAGCTGCAACGCTGACATACTATAATCCCTTTAGAAACTATTCGTTACTCTAGCTCAGCCCTTAGATGCCCCTTCTTAACAAGGTTTGTTACTAGCCTCCAAAACCTAGATTCATTAAGTGCTGAGGTGTCGAAGCCTCGCTCTTCTAGGTACTGTTTAACGGCTTCAAAAAGCACATCTACATTATATCTTGTCAGAACCCCTCCTGAAACCTCTTTTATTGCTTCCACAATATCTTCATTACTTGGGTACCTACCCTTTTTCTTGCCACCAGCTTTTCTACCATATACCTGCTCCTCATACTCTAGAACCTCCTCAAGGGCCTCCTTAGGCACATTTGCAAGTGCCTTCTCAAGGTCAGGAACTTTATCGTTGTTTTGCGACATGCTCCTCCTAGATTATGTTAATACTCGCAAACTTTTAATATTTTTAAGTAGACCTAAAATCTTCTGGTTGTGCATAGTTATGGTGCTCAAAGACAGTATTGTTTCAAAGTTTCAGGCATATATAATCTATAGCAAGAGCCTTAAGGAAATTGCTAGAAGAATAGTAAACTACATGAATGGGTGCAACAATATCATAAGCGATGTGGAGCTGAAACCAATATTTGATGAGCTATGCACAGAATCTAAACCCCAGTTTATTGAGATTAAAGATGAGAACATTGTTGATAAGATTGTGTCTGAGGCTGAGCTTAACAAGGGTGTGGTGTTCAGGGTTGAGTCGCCTAGAGATGATGTCTACGCGATAGCATTTATACCTGTTAACCAACGAAATAAAGAGGTTGCACAAAAAAGGTGAGTAAAGTGCCGAACCTTATGTTTAGAATCGATAGCATTAGAGCTGAGAGGTACAGCTTCGAACCTGTTCCCCAGCTCAATATAAACGTAAACATAATGTTTAGTCGACCCGAAAAGAAGGATAATAACCATATTGTTGGGTTCGTGATAAAAGTTGACTGCACACCGCCAGTAGCATCCATAGACCTTAAAGGTGTTGTAGTTGTGGCACCTCTAAGTAGCGAGGAGGCTAAAATGCTTGATGAAGAGTTTAAGAAAGGCATACCATACCCACTGATACTGAGCATCTATAGCTATACCCTTCCAATACTAGCCCTAATATCGAGAGAAATGGGTATACCACCACCACTTCAACCACCACAGCCACCACAACAAAGCCAGACAAAACAAGCGGATTACCATCTATAGATGAAATGCGTGCACCTACTTATAATTAATTAGTGCATAAACACAAAACGCTTTTTCCTAATGTAGAGCAATATTTATACAAACAACTGCATTATGTAGAGGTACAGCAACGAAACAACTATTTGAATTGTTGTAGCCACTAACGCCAGCTTTAACCATTCTCCCCAAGTTATCTTTATCTTATGCTTCTCTGCAAGACCAACTGCAACAATGTTTGCTGTTGAGCCTATTGGGGTATAGTTACCTCCATATACACCGCCAAATAGCAACGCAAAGTACACCAATGAAGATGCTAAACCCACATTCTTAAACGTCATTGCTATAGGTGTAAACGTGACTATCACAGAAAGATTGTCGAGAACGGCACTTAGTGCTGCTGATGATATGAGCATGAGAGCTATTATTGCTATTGGCGAGGACGAAATTAATGCTAGTACATATGTCAGCTTCGCTATAACACCTGTATACGTGAGTCTATCGCTCAACATAAAGAGCATTACGAAGAATAGTAGCGAACTCCATTCAACTGATTTCTCAATAAATCTTGCAACCTTCTCCAACCCAATGACAGCAGACAGTATTACAATGTATATGTAGGGAATAAATGATAGGAACTCGTGAGGATCTATATACTCGTTGAAAAGCCTTGATAGCCCATGAACGATAAAATCGTTTAATGCTATAGTGAACACAAAAAGCAGGAATATGATTAGTCCTATCCTAATCCTCGCAACTTTATCGACTTCAGATTGTAATTCAATTTCATACCTAGTTATGAACGCCTCAACCCTCTTTCCACGTTTGCTTAACGAATCCATCAATGATTTGATAAGACCTTTCTCAACTACAACAAAGACCATCAAAAGAGCTACAAGATTTACTAGTGATGCAGGGAAGGACGTTCTGATAAATTCTGATATACTCATATTTGTTTTGTATAGCAGGTAAATTCCTATCGGATTTCCTATTGGAAGTGCTGAACTACCTGTATTTGTTGCTAATACTAACAGAATTAGTAGTGGTGTAATGCTTACCCCCAGTATGCGTCCAAGCTCTAGAGCAAGCATAGTAACATAAACTATGCTCGTAACCTCATCTAGTGTTGCTGCGAGCGCATATGCGAGAGTTGCCAAGAGTGCTATGAGCGCTACAGCATTTCCTTTAGTTATTTTAAGCATTTTAATTGCAATAAACCTGAATACACCCAATGCCCTTAATATGCCAGCTAATGTCATGCTTCCTACAAGGAATAGTATTAGATCCCATCGAACAGCAGATATAATCTCTTGAGGTACAGCAATACCTGTCAGTATTAGTGCTATAAGTGCTAGTATTGCTGCTCCAAGCCTCCATTCCATCTTTAATGCTGTGAGAGCTATTACAAATAAGAATAGTGCTAAGGCAAGCCCCTGTGCCATGCTATATCTATAGCTGTTTAGCATATCTAAACAGGTATAGGTGCTTGCATTAATGCCTATCGTGCTACACCACGACTTTGCTATTGCCATGCCTATACTATCGGAACCTACATGGATGGAGAACATGAGGATTAGTGAAAAGGCTAATAAAGCGATGAATATTACAACAACCTTTTGTAGTGCATTCATTTTATTGCACACTGTCAATACTTCAGTGCAATACCCTAGATTTCAAATTATTAAAGTCCAAGATACACAGATTTAAGTTTTTGTTGAAACCAGCAAATAGTTGAAATCATGTGAAAATAGTTTTAGGGTGGTGTTTCTTTTATTTTAGAAATACCATAAAAATATAGAGGAAATAGAAATGGTTACAATGGTGCTGAGTCTTCGGCAGAGACTTGATCTTAAGGTTGAGAGGTGCTAGAATAAGGTGTTAAGCGCACTAAATGAGGTTATTGTTAAGGGGTTGCGTGAAAAAGGGTATACTAGCTTTACCCCTCCACAGCTTGAGGCTTTGGAAACCGGTTTTCTTGATGGAGAGAGCCTAATTGTGTCTGCTCCAACTGCTAGTGGGAAGACTCTCATAGGCGAAATTGCATTAGTTTCAGCTGCATTAAAGGGGTTTAAGGGGGTTTATACAAGCCCTCTCAAGGCATTGGCTTACGAGAAGTATGAGGAGTTCAGCTTCTGGAGCAGGTATGGCATTAGAGTGGGTATATCGATGGGAGACTACGAGATTACGGAGGATGAGATTAAGAGACTCGCTAACTATGATATCATTGTCACAACATATGAGAGACTTGATTCTATTCTTAGGAGGAAGCCTTTTTGGTTGAAGGATGTTAAGACGATTGTTATTGACGAGTTTCACATGATTGGCGATGAGAGTAGAGGACACATTGTTGAGATGATCGCTACCAGAGCCAAGCTTTTGGGGATACAGGTTATAGGGTTGTCTGCAACTATAGGTAATCCTGAGGAGCTTGCTAAGTGGCTTAATGCAAAGCTTGTTAAGTCTTCGTGGAGACCTGTTAAACTATATGAGGTACCAACATATAGAACTAGTGATGGTAAGTACCTGCTGTTCTTGCCTGAGGGTTTGGGTTTGGGTAAGCTACCGCTGATAGTTGATGATGTTACTAAGTACTGGATTGATAGGGCTGTGAAGGAGGGGTTCAACGTCCTTGAATTTAGGTACTCTAGGAAAGGGGTTGAAGAGCTTGCTGAGCAGTACTCTCTCTACCTATGCTCAAAGCTTACAGATAGCGATAAGGAGTTGCTTAAGAAGCTTACTCGGGAGATGAAGACTGAGTTGCCTGACTATGAGTATGAGAAGCTAGAGCACTTAGTTAGATGTGGTGCTGCATACCATCATGCAGGGCTTTCCCCAGAGGCGAGGAGGTTTATTGAAAGAGCGTTTAGAGAAAGACTGATAAAGTACTTGGCTGCTACACCAACGCTCGCCATGGGCGTAAACCTACCTGCTAGGGTAGTCATAATAAATATCTACTTCTATTCTGGAGGCCTTAAAGACAAGATTAGCGTGCTTGAGTACAAGCAGCTTGCTGGTAGAGCTGGGAGACCTCAGTATGACCCCTACGGAATTGTAATTGTTGCCAAGGATGCTAGGAATCCTAAAGAAGCTGAGTACTATATTAAGAGCCCGCCAGAACCTGTAGTGTCAATCCTGCTTAGTGAGGGAGCACTTAGAAGACATGTACTTGCAGTAATAGCATCTGAAGAAGCTAATAAGTTGAGCGATATTATGAACTTCTTTGCAAATACATTTGCAGCCACTAAGCTAGGTAGAGAGGTTTTAGAGAGAAAGATTCTGAGGATACTGGAAGTTTTGGAGGAGCTTAGCATGGTTAAGAGCAGAAGCATTGCAAATGAGACTTTCTACATGCCTACAAAGCTGGGCATTGCAACTACAAGGCTGTATGTAGATCCCCTGACATCTGCTCTCATTGTAGAAGGCCTTAGAAGAGTTGAGAAAGCTGGGGAAGTATATTACCTTGCACTAGTTGGTATGACACCGGACTTCGAAGGTGTGAATATTGGTAGAGGTGCTAGGAGAGCTATAATGGATTATATAGAGAGCCTGGCAAGAGCTAACATGCTACCTGATAGTGAGCTTGAAGAGGTTTTTAGTGATCCAAAGGTTGACTGGATACGAGGAGCCGTTATAGGTCTGATACTGAGGGATTGGATTGAAGAAGTCCCCGAGAGAGATATTCTAGAGAGGTATGGCATTGATGCTGGAGACCTAAGAGTGATTAGAGAAAATGGTGAGTGGCTTACATACGCAGCAGCAGTTATCGCCGATACTATCGGTATGAAAAAACATGCAAATGAGTTGTTCAAGCTTGTTGAGCGTATTAAACACGGTGTTAAGGAGGATTTACTAGAGCTTGTAAAGATAAAGTATGTTGGTAGGGTAAGGGCTAGAATCATGCTAAACTATGGTATAAGAACTATAGATGATGTTATAGCTAAGGAGTCGCTGATCAAGAGACTGTTTGGTGATGGTTGGGGAGAGAAAATAGTTGAGGAAGCAAAGAAGCTGAAACAGAAGTGAATAATGTTTTACAGCTCCTCGTCAACTACGCCTGCACCAATCATTTTGTAGAACATTATGAGAGACCTCACTTTTTCATAGCTAATTCTGGCAACACTAGCTTTCGAAAGATCGAAGAGGTATACATACTGAATTAAGGGTACTTCTATCACATCCTCAAACTCCTTAACATCTTCAAGACCATAACTAGCTAACACCCTTACCAGCCTTTCTTTTGTTATTGGATCAAGGAGCTGTAAAGGGATTAGTGGTACAAGACCTACAGGATAAGCAAATGAAAGTATCTTCACTTGAGACCTGATTGCATTGGCAAACTTCTTGACATGTGCAGATACTATATACTTGGTCCAGTTTCCAATCTCATTTACTGGAAGCAGGTAAAAGAAAATCTCTATACATTCATCAACCGAGCCCTTTCTTGCATACACATCACACTTAAGTGCTCCAATAGTATACTCAACATCGCATGAATACCCTCTCTCAGATAGATACTTACACAGAAGTATTTCGGCTAAGGCATGGCTTACCGGGACTCCTTTGCTCTTAACAGCCTTAATCACCTTAGAGACAAACGGCGTTGTCTCAGGCTTCAAACCAATCCTTGCCGCATAAAGCATTATATTGGATAGTTTATCTATATCACCATCATAGGCGAGCGACATTACTCTTTTACACCGCTAGTGACACAGTATAGGTGTAGCAACATTAAAATATGCTTATGGGTAGTTATAAACCAAGTATATCACCTTTATAGGTATAATGAATTTGTGTAGTGGTGTCTGAAGTAATGAGAGTTGGGGTAGTGTATTCTCTAAGTGATATAGCTGCTGTAGGCATTGTGAACCATCTGGTTCAGAACCTTGAGTATGTTGATAAGGCAGGTTCTAGCAACAAGATCTTTGCTAGCATTGGAGTTTATCTGTATAAGGGAATTGAGATTGTAGTTGCAGGTACTGAGAAGGAAGTAGTGTTCTTAACAATTAACGATCTAACAAATGATGTACATCTAAGCAACGTAGATTTCATCATTGTACCCTCTAAACATCAGTCACAAGCAAGAGTCAAGAGCTTGACTGTTCATCCCACAGGAAATCCTTGGAGAAGGAATGATTATGGAGGCGAACCCATGAGCCTTTCAATGTCAAATCCTGTGCTGATGTGGCTCATGCTTCACTCTCTTTCTAGACTTAAGCAAAGGTATTCAGAGCTTGAACAATTCTCAGTAAGCTATGAAGTGACCCATCACGGCCCATCAATACCACTAAAGCCCATAACATTCATAGAAATTGGAAGCACAGAGGATGAATGGAGAAATCCTATAGCACAATCAGTAGTAGCAGAGGTCATAATTGATTCGCTATCTAGGCTTATCATTGAGGGAGGTAATTATTGCACTATTTCTGTAGGTTTTGGAGGGAATCACTACGCAGCACTATTCACTAAGAGAGCACTTGAAGTGGGTGAGTGCTATGGCCATATGATACCTAACTATGCTATTAAAGAGCTTGGTCTAGACGACCTTCGTAAGGTAGCTGAGATGGCTATAAGGCTTACACCAAACGCTAAGAAGGTTGTTATTGAGAAGATGAGGAGCGAATTTAGGGAAACAATAGCCTATGTTGCTAAGGGTCTTGGACTGGAAGTTGAAGTGCATTAGCTTTGACTTTTATATACTCACAGATCTAGTGCTATGCTTTCTCCATTGCTTGGCGCTATGAAGTCTATGCCTAGTTCCTCCCTTATCCTGTATCCAAGACTGTAAACAGAGTCATCGCTACCATGAATCAGCACAACCCTTCTTACGCTCTTCAGACTCTTTACAAATCTGAATAGGTCTGAAGCACCCGCATGGCTTGAAAAGTCGAACCAGAATACCTTAGCCTTTACTCTTGGTCCTCCCTCCTCTATAACACCCTCAGTCAGCAGCTTTCTCCCTGGTGATGATGGTGCCTGATAACTTACAAGAATTACTGCATTCTTTGGATTATCCTGCATCCTTTTGATGTAGTATAGTGCAGGACCTCCCTTTAGCATACCGGCAGGAGCTACTATTATATTTCCCTTCTCTTTGACAATCTTCTTACGCATGCCAGAATCCTTTACAGCTACAAAGACTCTACCAGCTTTTTCCAATAGATCGTGCCTGTTGACAAACTCCTTATAGAGTAGCATAAGCTCCAAAACATCCCTGGCCATTCCATCATAATACACATTTGCATCAGGAATTCTTTCTGCTAACAGTGCTAAGATTTCCTGGGATCTGCCTAGAGAAAATGCTGGTACAAGAACCGAGCCTCCATCATCAATAACACTCCTAACGGTTTCAACAAACATGTTTTCAACTTTTTCCCTAGGTGGATGATCATAAGATCCATAGGTTGACTCCATAATAACTACATCAGCGTCTATTCCATTCAACTCTATTCCTTTCACAGTTCTGGTATCAATTAAATTGATGTCCCCTGTGTAAAGCAACCTTAAACCGTCCTTAAACTCTACTCTATACATTGTACTTCCAGGTATGTGACCTGCATTAATAGTGTCCACAGATACACTGTCAAGGTCTATCCTTTCCCCCAGGTTGAACGTTGATACCGCCTTCATCATATTGTTTAGCTCTTCATATTCGAAAGGCAGGTAGTACCCTGATAATTTGAGGAAGTCTTCAATCATTAATCTCGCTGTAATTGCTGTAAAGCGGCTCATAAATATAGGTACCTTTGAAGATACATAGAATAGTGGTGCTGCACCAACATGATCTAGGTGAGAGTGTGTAACTAAAATTGCCTTTACTTTCTTTGGAGCTATAGTTAGGGGTAGTAGTGGCTTATCGTCAATATCGAATGAGACTCCATAGTCAAATAGCAGGTACTGTTCATCAACATCTCTTTTAACTGCTATAGCAGCTCTTCCAACCTCTCTTCCTCCACCAAGTGTTAATAGCTCTAACCTCATTTTAGAGCTCTCTCCCCAATCACTCAATTACTTTTAAACTTTAGAGCTTGTTTTGCGAAATCTGCTAACATCTTTTATATTTTGTTTTAAACACTTAAAAGACTATCGTGTGAGGTCAGTACCCCATGTTCGGGCTCAACCCCAGGGAACTGCAAAAGCAGTTGAAGCAGTTAAAGCGCATGGGTATAAAGGTTGATCAGCTTCAGAATGTACAGAGAGTTGTTATTGAGCTTCAGGATAGGAGAGTTATTGTTGAGGAACCTGAAGTTTTTGTTATGGAGTTTGGAGGGCAAAAACTGTTCTATGTTGCTGGTAATGTGAAGGAAGAGATAGGAGTTAAACAAGCTGAAGAGAGGACCGAGACAGTAGTTAGTAAGATAAGTGAAGAGGATGTCAAGTTTGTTGCTGAATACCTGAATATAAGTCTTGAAGAAGCTAGAAAGCTTCTTGAAGAAGCTAAGGGGGATGTGGCTCTAGCTATTGAGATTGGGCAGACAAGAAAACGCTGAGATTTAACGATAAGCATCTACATAGCTCCGCCAACATATCTAGAAGCTCATTATTTGATACTGCAGAGTATTGGGCGAGAAGAAGTTTCTGCTTAGCTTCAGCAATTCTCTCTACATAAACATTTTTGCACATCTCCCTGATATTGCGCATAATATTGCACGATTCAGCAAGAGATGCAAGTTCTATTAGCACATATCTCCAAAGATAGTAATATTCGCGCTTATCTACCTCCAACACATGTAACTGATTAATGCAGAAGCTTGTGAATAGCCTAAGCTTATCTATGCACACCTCGCCCACAACATTCCTGCCTAGCAATATGATGCCCCTACAATGCGTTCTTAATAGTTGGGTTTGTTAAGCTCCAAAATATTTTAACCTCTTAAAGTCTTAAAGGGTTTTAGTAATGTGGCAGTAAATGATGAAGGAGTGAGTCAATGGAAGTAGTGACTAGGTTTATACGGGATATCCCCATCTATGTCCTAGTAATGTTTCTTACAATAACCCTCTTTATTGCTGTAGCCATTTCTTTACCTCCTCCACATGAAATTATTGACACCCTTAATAAGACTGCTGAGAGGTTAAGAGAGATTGCTAATAACCGTAATCTAGAGCAGATAATCACTGGAATCTTCTTGAATAATGCATATGTTAATACTCTCATGGCCACGCCCTTCATATCTCTAATCATATACCCATCTGTGGTCATCGTCACTGCCTGGACCTTAAGAGTGGGGGTCCCGTTGGAAGCCCTACCAACTGCTATAATTCTTCTCTTGCTATCCCCACACACATATATTGAAATGTTTGCTTATAGCATAAGCTTTACATCATCTATTAGGACAATGATAAGAATCATAAAGAGCATTAAGAGTAGCAATGCGCTTAACAAAGAGCATCTACTATACTACCTATTCTCAATTGCTGTATCATTCGTAGTCCTCTTCATAGCAGCTGTGGTTGAGGGTATATCAATACTTATTTTTAGACCTTAAAATCGCTAACCGAAGCTCAGCATACTGATGCTCAGATATAAAACGAGTGCCAAGCATTAAATAACTGAAAACAGCTGCATAACCATTATTAGGTGAAGCCGTTGTGAGACCCCCTTGCAAGATAATAGCGCTCCTAACTGATTTTGGTTATGAGGATCCGTACGTTGCTTCAATGAAAGGAGTTGCACTCAATATCTGCCCCGATGTAAAGCTTATCGATATTACACACAGCATACCAAGCTTCGACATTGAGACAGGAGCGTTTACCCTACTTGCATCATACAAGTACTTTCCTCAAGGCACAATCTTCGTAGCTGTTGTCGACCCTGGCGTAGGTAGTTCACGAAGACCTTTACTTATTGTGACAAGGAATTACTACTTTATAGGTCCTGACAATGGCTTGCTCACAGCCGCAGCTGAGGATGATGGTATTGAAGCTGTGATAAAGATAGAAAATGAGCTGTACTTTAGGAAACCCGTCTCAACATCATTTCATGGAAGAGACATATTCATGCCAACAGCAGCTTGGCTCGCCTGCGGTGTAGCTCCCGATGCTTTTGGCTCGCGTCAATCAATTGAGAGTATTGTAAGAAGCTCTATATCGATGTACATCAATACGATTAGCACAGACTGTGTAGAGGTCAGAGTTCTTCATATAGATAAGTTTGGCAATGTAATTCTATCTCAGCGTTACGATTCTTTAGAGAGCGTCCTCGGTATTAAGCTGGGGGATAAAGTGTATGTTAGGTGTAAGGGAGCAGAATATGAAGCACTTGTGGCAAAGGTGTTCTCAGTTGCTAGCGAGAAACAGCTCGTTCTTTACAAGAATAGTTTTGACTTCGCAGAACTAGCTGTAAATAGGGGCTCTGCCAAGGATTTAATGGGTGTAAGAAAAGGAGATTCAATAATTATTTGTAGGAAATGAGAGAAATAAACATAGCAAAGTGATGCAAACCGGGGGTAACCCGCCCATGCTCATCGGGCCCCGCTACGGGGCTCTAATGCATGGGCGTAAGAGAACATATTGTTTTGAGGCTTAAAAGTTTTTCAGAAAGGGTTGGAGCTCTTCACGGAAAATCTCCGATTTGGAGTCACTCATCATCAAAAAATGTGAAAGTAATGTGGGAGTAATTAGCTTTTCAGCGCAATTCGCTTACATCATGGGCTCAGCGTAAAGGCGTTCATCACGATGTAGTTGCATTAATTTTCCTATAATTTGCGTGAAATACTGTAGAGTAATAAACTTTCTCACTTGTCTAGGACGTATTTCTCTGAAATTATGATTCCCTTCTCATGCAGCTTAGATGCACATCGTTTACAGAACTTATTGGTTTTTCTATCTACGTCTCTTACAGAGTTACTGAAGTTCATTACGCATCCAGGTGTTCTGCAATGCTCTAGGCCTAGGAGATGACCAAACTCATGTAATACCTCTTTTTCAACTCTGGAGAAGATAGTTGTTGTAGAGTTTCCTAGCATTAGTCGTGGCAAGAAAACTGCGGCTGATTGTAGCAATGGCATTGCAAGTCCAAATACAAAGTTAAGCCCTGGCACATATGCATCTCTACTTGATAAAAGTATTGCATAGCTTTCCTCGGGCCTGAAATAACTTATATGCTCTACAACCAAGTCAGCTAAGTATTGATCCCTATATGGATTGTAGAACGTATCGGGGATCTCAACTTTACGAATCTCAATAACCTCAGCGTTGAAGGCTTCTTGAATAGTTGTGCGTGCAACTAATAAAATTTCGTGATTAATGTCAGCATCATAGAGGATCACTACCTTTAAGCTATTCAAAGCCTGCACCCTCTTAATCAGCAATGCGGGAAATACATCACTTCTCAGCGCGCGAACTTCTCATCACTGAAAATTCTTACTTTCACAAACTTATCTACTTTAACCCCACTATTATGTGTTGCACAGCCTTTCAATAGAATGATCTTGTTTCTCCTTGTGGGAACAGCGAATTGAATGCCTCTCTAATTATGGGCGTCTTATCCTTGAGCTCTCTCCTTATATAAAGCCTTAGCATTAGTGCTGCCTTAGGCATGCTGAACCATGTAAACTCAAGCACGTTTCTCTTTGTAATACTCCCACTTTCTGAAATTACCATAATTTCATTCTCTGACAACATTGGGTTTAGCGGAAGCTTTGGTGTGTCTATGAAGAAGCTATAGCCCCTTACAACATCTAATCCTCTATCCTTCAGCTCAACCTCAAGTAAGAGCTCAATAAGTTCCTTGCCTCTCGTGATTATATCTATTGGTAACTTTGCATCTGAAACAGGAAGCCTATACTCTAACACAAGCTTGTAAGGTATTTTACGTGCTAAGAAATCTTTGACCTCCTTTAGAACAGTAACATTGTTGTTGAATACAAGGCTGTAGTCGTCTAGCTCAACATATTTATTAGGATCTTTAACCGCTTCGTCAAAATCTATAAGCTTTTTCTTGTCTATAAGCGCTATTATGTCTCCCAGGAACTTTGATACTGCTCTCACTGTCTTGTGGTAGTATACTGTGGAGAACATGTACATCCTCGCAAGCATAAGCTGTTCAAGAGCGTCTAGAGCTCTGTAATCAACTACAAGAGTGTTGCCATGTATCTTGAGGTAATAAGCTATCCTCTCCCAATCTATATGGCTACCATATCCAGCTCCCGTGAAGTAGGAGTCTCTCAAAAGGTAGTCTATTATGTCAGCACTAAAGACGCCTTTCAGTAAGTAAAAGAATGCTCTCTCTGTACCAACATCTTGAATCACTTCCTTAAACGGCCATTCAAGCTCGCTTGAACTTCTTAACGCCTCTGAAACTTCATTCAATTTGTATCCATACTCTGTAACTATCTTCTCCACAGCTTCAGCAACCTCAGGAGTCTTCAACACAATTTCAGCACCTATGTGTTCATGTGTTATACCCCGAGGCACTAGAACAACATCCTCAAAAAGATGACTGTAGGGACCATGCCCTATATCATGTAAGAGCCCTAGAAGCCTCATAATGATTATGTACCTCTCAAGATCCTCCTGCCTAATCTTATGCTTTCTTAGAACTTCCCTAACCATAACCTCCATAACATGAGCTACACCAATACTGTGACTGAAACGCGTATGCACAGCTCCAGGATAAACAAAGTCAGCTACAGAAAGTTGCTTAATTCTTCTAAGCCTTTGAAATGCAAAGGAATCTATGAGGGGTAGCTCATGCTCATAAATCCTTATGTATCCGTGTATGGGATCCTTAACAATTTTGTACTTCTCCAGGCTTAACATAACAATTAACCCATTACTGCCTAACGCTATCTTCCCAGCTACAGATACTAAATTGAGAATTTCGATTAAAACTTTTTGAACTTTCTTTCAGTGAATTTTAAGGTTAATAAGAAGAGCATTTAATGATACAGTTGTACCTACATAAAGTCGAAAATGTTTGTATGTAGGTTAACATTAATTAGCATAAACTCTGCGTAAGGTCTCAACACATTTTTGGCGGCGGTAAGCATTCTCTGAACCTCCAGCACTGTTGGTAGCGGAATGAACATAATGTTGTCCCTACCATCACCGACAACAACGTACTTGTTAGTTGTGTTAATCACTATGTTAGCCACTTTATCATATACATTTACAACGTCGTTCCAATCTCTACGCGGTTTAATACATGTTAAAATAGCTTGAGACCTTGAGACTTTACTTGCCACGCATTCAACGCTATATCCGATCTGCTCTGCTGATATAATATCTTCAAAGGATGGTATAGGCATTGGTACGGGATGAGTATGTATAAACAAATCACTTTTACATGAAGTTTTATATGAGAGGGCTATTTTTGATGGGATAAGCCCTCCTAGAAACCTGCCTATGAACACCAATGAGCTCTCGTTACATACAGCATACATTACCTCCTCTAGAATCTCTTGTGGAAGAGGACTTAAACCAATGTTATTGAGGTAATCTATTGCTTCATCCATGTAAACATTGGTAAGCTTCATGGCAGTACTGCTATCTATTACAGGTAAATGCTCTAAGTCGAGTATAGATGGGGCGTCAATGGTTGTTGAAACAAGGAGCTCAATCAAATTTTCACTATTTAATAAACCTGTCATACTCCAATAAAACCTGTAATATTTCTATGTAACTAGTTTGCCTTGACACAAGTTAAAAAGTTTTTGTACTAATAAACAAGATAAGCGTATTACACAACAGTTCGTCTTCGTCTAATATTACTATAAAATAGTGTTAAGAACGGAGTAGAGGAGTAGAGAAAGATTGAGTGTGCAGAACATTATCAGGAGCGCCGACCATCATCACAAATATCAGTTGGGGTTACATACACATCATTATTAAAAAACCGTGTTATACCTCAACAATATTCTTACATACTCCTTTAAGCTTCTCCAACAAAGCATTGAGCTCCTGTAGCTGTACCTTGTATGTGTATAGATATCTTTTTGTTCTTGCCTTAACTTTTGCTATACCCTTTTTCTCCAGCTTCTTAACTCTGCACTCTATAGCCCGTTTTGCTACCTCAATGAACTCTTGCTCTGATGCAACAAATATTGGCATTTGTAGTTTCACCAAGAGAGCTAAATATTTATAGTGAAAATATATAAGCTTAATTTAAGGCTCTTACCACAATGTTGTAAAAACTTGGTGTTTTTACGATGCTCGAATATTACATGAACTGGTATAGGTTTGCAGAAGAAGCATTAAGGTATGAAGTTAGGAATGCAATGATTTTTGAGGGCATTAAAAAGGTTGTTGTAATTGGTATGGGTGGCAGTGGTATTGTTGGAGATATGGTAGCAACAATAATGCAGGATCTCGATAAGATTCCGATTTACGTCTATAAGGACTTCTATGTACCAAAAAGCTTCATAGATGAAAACACTTTCGTGTTATCAATAAGCTACTCAGGCAACACCCTAGAGACTATTACCGCAACACTTCAAGCTCTTAAGCTTGGAGCCAAAATAGGCATCGTTGCTTCCGGAGGTGAGCTCATAGATATAGCAAGTAAGACAAAACTACCGCACATCATTATTAAACAGGGCCTTGCACCTAGAGCAGCATTGCCCTTGATGCTTGTAGCCTCCCTAAAGCTTCTTTCAATGTGTGGTGTAGCTAAGGTGCCGCTATCAGTTATTGAAGAAGCCATAACTGTATTGGGAGATGTGAATAAAGCCTCGCAAATAGCCTTGCAACTAGCGTCATTCTTAGACGGCTCCACAATGCCTTTAATCATTGCAACAACAAGGTATGCCCCACTAGCTGTTAGGTTTAAGAATGAGCTTAACGAGAACTCGAAGATACCTGCCAAGGTTGAGATAGCCCCAGAACTGTTTCATAATGATATTGTTGGCTGGGAAAGGCAGAGAATTAATGGAAAAGCAATTGTGATAGGATCTGATATTGACTATGAGAATATGTTGTTAGATCTGTACAGCGATTACTTGAGAAGTGTTGGCTTTGATGTGTTTCACCTTGACTTAGAAGGAAACATTCTTCAGCGGTACCTTTATGGATCACTTATAATAGGCCTTACATCTGTTGAGCTTGCACAGAGATTTGGAATAGACCCGTTACAGACTAAAAGCATCTCAATGTACAAAGAGTTCCTAAAGAAGAATAGAGAAAGAATTGAAAGAACAGTGCTTGAACAGGGTTTCAAGGTCCAATAAATAGCGTTGACTTCACTTTTTGAACCCATTCTAGCCATGAAATGCATAGATCCTCGTTAACAATACCAGGAAAACAATTACCTTAAACAACCTATTGGGTTATCCACAGCCGATCAAAACTGATTACAACTGATATGGTTTTGCCATGGTTAAGTGATGTAGTAGTAAGGTCTTTTCTCTTGCTTATATTCCTTCTGCTGTTCAGCCGATCTTAAGAGCAATTCTATATCTCTCTCAACTTCTCTTCCCTTCTCCTCAAGTTCACTTGTGTCTATTCCCAAACCCCAAACCCTATTAAGCACATCTATAATTAGTTTGGCCGCTGTGTAATCAATATAATTCAATTCAACAATGCTTCTCCATGTCTCGCCAAGTACACAAGCACCGTTAATTCCCAGCACCTTTGCCCATCCAACAATAACCCCATTAAGTCCTGTGATCACTCCCTCAGATAAGGGCACGGCTCCATTACTAGCATACTTCCTTACAACATCAGCGTTGCTACCAACTATGTAAACCTTACGATTAGGGATAACCATTTCTGATACATATGCAGCTGCAGCTACAATTTCATCAATATTGAACTTCTTCAACTTCTTAATTATGAAATAGCCTAGAGAGTGTTGATCAGAGTCTGTCATGGGCTGCGAACTTCCTGTGACAATAAATACACCCAGGCTCCCAACCTTGGCATAATACACACTAACATTATAAAGGTTTCCAATGCCTTCAGCTTCCACAATCAAATGAGCAGAGAACTTCGTCCCATAAATAGTGGCAATGAGTTCTGCACCAAGCTTCTCGGCAATATAGCTAGCCACGGTCTTGCCCACTAAAGCCATCCCAGGGAAACCTACAACAACGATGTTCCTATCTAAAGGCTTCACATCCCTATGTTGCATAAACATCCACATAATCTTATACCCGCAGACATTGAATCAATCATAGGTAACGGGCAAACTTGGTTATAAACTACTATGAAGAAATACATTAGTAGACCCGAACCCTTTGCGAATTAAAGCATATAAACCCAAGATATACCAGAAAAAAGTATGAAGCAGAAAGGGCCCGTAGCTCAGCCCGGTAGAGCGCCCGGCTCATAACCGGGTGGTCCGGGGTTCAAATCCCCGCGGGCCCATAAATCATTAAATAAAAGTAGATTAACTAAAAATTCTGCATACTAGCATGCATTAAGCAAAATAATGTGTGAAGGTACCTTGTCATTAACTTGCGTTAAATACCTCTTAGGGCTTTTAATATCTCTGCCCCTCATATTTTTGTACATTCTATCGATGTTTGTAGCTGTCAAAATCTATACCTATGGATTTGCTAATTCAAGGACTATACTATACTACACTTTTTACACGGGTTTAGTGTTGTTGGGCATTTCAATGCTTATTGGTGATTGGAGCAAAAGATTTGGAGATATATTAATTTTGATAGCATTGATCCTACTAGGAATTTATTCATATGTAAGGGGTCTTACAGGCTTAGCCAGTATAAGCCTTGTTAAGCATTATGTTATCCCTCCAGCTTTTATCTATATTCCTTGCAGTATTGAAGCTAAGTGTGATAACTATGCAGCACTAGTTATTGATGTACCCCTTGCAATTGTTTTTTTAATGTTTATCTATGGGTTGTTAGGGTTAATAGGTACAGGAAGGACAGGTGAAGCCAAAGAGGGAAGGAAAGTCGATAAGGGGCTTCATACCGAGGTAATTTAATGCAATAGTTGTTAGTGGTAGTATCCACTGGCTATTCATAATTATTACAGCATCTGTTGTTACCACAATTCCTCTTATCTCATGACTTAAGCTGATTATTGTAGCATCTGATTTTTGGCTTAAAATGGCTGACACCCCCAAGTCTCTATGTCTACTTGTAATTGCATTAACAAATCTCTGTACATCATCTAAGCTGTGGCTAACATTTTTATCAGCAACAATAATTATTCGCTTAACACCTTTGCAACAGCTGTCTAGAATACTTGTAATAATGTCAAAGACCTTCTCAAGCAATCCTCTCTCACTAGACCTAAGCTTTGAGCCCCTTAGGTCTCTCACAAGGCAATCATCGCAAAGGAATAGAGGCTCATTCCTCATCATCGCTACTATAGTTAGTAGAACATTGTAGAAATCTATTATGAGTGCAGAGTTTAGTCCTTCGCAACATTTGCATCGAATTTTGTTGAACGTTTCATAGGTGTAGGTGACGCTATGAACACATCTGAATAGAAGGAGTCTCTCAATCTCACTGAGCATGTAACGCTTTGTTACTGCTTCAAGAGCATATGTATAGTTGTAGCCTCTTGAGAGTAGATAGCGGTAATCGTAACTAGCCTCTATTACAGCATCTATGTTAATGCTCTGTGTTTTCACATAAAGTCACGCTAATTTATGTAGACTAGATAAACCAAGCTCTATACATCATTTTCACATTTATGATTTCCCTAACTCTATTTATAAGCTATGTAGTGTGATACTATAGTCTAAGGAGTGCTAGTATGAGCAATATTGAAATAAGTGAAGAGGAGCTGGAGGCTATTGAGAAAGAGCTGAAGCAATTGGATGAGGAGAGGGTTAGGAAAGTTAGTGAAAAAGCTGAGAAAACCTATGAAGAGAAGAAGCCAAAGAAGATAGAATACAGAAAAACTACAGAGGGAATCACTAGGATTTCAACAGGTGTGCCAGAGCTTGACGAAGCCCTTGAGGGTGGCATACCCAAAGGTTCTTGGGTTGCTATAACAGGGGAGCCTGGTACAGGTAAGTCTATACTATGCATGCATTTTGCTTGGGCTGGTCTACAGGCAGGAGATCCAGTAGTCTATGTTACTACAGAAGCTGAGTTTAGGGATGTTGTTAGGCAGGCAAAGATGTTTGGAATGGACTTTGAGCGCTACAGCATATATGACATATCCAGTGCCAAAGAGCCTGCAGAGACACCAAACATTGTAGTTATAGACATTTTCGGGCTTCTGAAAATTGCGAGGCAAATGAGTGAAACCATAGCAGATGCCGAGACTGCGAAGAAGAGAAGGTTTGCAGCGCTAGATATACAGACCCTGGTTGCGGCAATACATGAAGCCTATAAGATTCTTGGAGTATTGAAGGAAGGTGGAAAAAGCCCTATAAGACATGTAAGGCTAATTATAGACTCTCTAAGTGCTTTCTGGGCAGATAAACCTGCAATGGCTAGGAAATACAGCTATGAGCTCAAAATAGCTACACATAGAGAAAATGTCACGGCATATTTGGTTAGCCAGTATGCGATGACAACAAGATCCACCTTTGGTTTTGGACTAGAGCATATAGCTGATGGGGTGTTCCATTTATGGATGGACGAAGTGGAAACTAAGAAGGAGGTTATAAGATATATGATTATAAAGAAAATGAGAATGACCAACCACGCTAGGTATGCGTTTAAGGTTGAGATAGAGCCTGGAAAAGGAATAAGGCTAGAGCCCATTAAGTAACTAAGTAACATTAATTATAGTTAATGTGATGCAAACTCAACATTAAGCTACTCTATACCTTGACTAGACCTCTTAATTATGATCTCAGCCTTCGCAACAATTTTTTGAGCAAGCTCTTCAATATTCTTGGACTCTGAAAAGGTGTAAAGACCTTGAGGAATGTACTCTAGGTAGTCACACCTCCAATAAGGCTCAAGCAAATCATCTGCTCTCACAACCTTGGCATATACGGAATGAAGACCTTTATAAATTCCAGCAAGTATGTTCACCCCCTTAAACTCTATTAAGAGGAGAACACAGTCATGCCTAGATTCAACAACAAAGATCTTCTCGAATCCTTTCTGCATCAAAACTTGCTTTACAGTAGATATCTCAAGGCTCATGTTATTCGCGCCTTATACAACTGCTTCTTATTCCAGGAAACACTTTAATATGTCTACCTTTCCACAGCATAATAACAGTAAATACGTTAAATTAAAATGTTGAAGAGAGTGGCATAGCGTGCTTAAAGGAGCATCACTAAGATATTACAGAATGCTAAGGGTTCCATCGATTATCTCCAAAAGGCAGATGTATATCTATCTCTTATTCATTCTCCTGCTCCTACTTGCAGATACATATCCCTACATATTTCTTCACAAGCTTCTTCACATAAGTCTTCTCTTAATTCCAGTCCTTCATGCAACTTCAATATTTGTGATAGTGGCTTCGGTGAAGTCTATTGCTCGTTATGTAAAGCTTAGGCAAGCCACAAACGCCACATTATTCCTAATAGCACCTGGTTTACTTGCAGAATTCATATCATCTTTTTTTGGCGTGTGGGGCTCGATCTATACTGCATTACCTATCCTTAGCCCCTTCCTATTTTCAGGTCTTACAGGCTCTAAAAAACGAGGTATAGCATACTCAATTATACTGAGTATCACACTTCAGCTTCTCTTTATAGTGACAGATGCCAGCATAGCTATTACTATTGCTAGATTCGTAATACTATTCCTCTTGTTCATCCCATCCATTCATACAATATCACAACTAGATGATTTATCTGACCTGGATGTGTTTACGCTTGCTTCTGCATGGACCAAGCTAATGCTTACAGGGAATAGTGATGAGCTTGAAGGTATCTTCAGTTCCATTGCTATAGATAAAGAGGTTAAGGTGCGAGTGCTACGCTTTGAGAGAGTAGGAAATGATATTGTAGTAGTTGTGCCAGCAATTCATTTCGGGCCTTACAAGACTTTAGGGAGTACATACTTCCCATACGTCTTGGAATCTGAGCTTAGCAAGAACAGCATAACACCATTTATTCTTCATGGTGCAGGTTCCCATGAATTAAACGTAGCAAGTAGTATAGAGAGCGAAAGACTTGCTAAAGAGATTACCAGGGCATTACTCAATGATGGAAGAAGTAGCAACACATATGAGTCTCTTTACGAGCCTTTCAGAGTATTCAGCAACCTGAGAGAGGCTTTCTGCTTACATACCGATACTAAAGCGTTTATAATTATTTCCTCCCCTGTTACAGGAGGCGATGATTTACCCCAAGAACTTCAGAAAAGAGCTGAAGAGATAGCAACACTTTATGGTTTTGCAGATGTGGCAGTAATAGATGCCCATAATGTAGAAGGTGACAGAGAGCTTAGAGTAGATGTTTTTGAAGAGTTGATAAAGTCAGCTCTCTCAAAGCGTAGCAATCAATGTTCAATTCTAAGGGTTGGTTATGGCGAAGAGAGGATACATGGTATTGTTAGGGGGCTATGCACAAATAAAGTAAAGGTACTTACCATAGAATGCAATAATAAGAGGTATGGCATAATATATCTCTATGGGAATAATGCTAAGTATGGCGTAAGAGAAGCACTAAGGCATTTAGCACTACAAAATGGTTTTGTAGATGCAGAAGTTATTACACTCGATGATCACACATGTGCTGGCGCAGCATTTGACTCGCCATACTATGCAGTAGAACTTAGTGAGGCACTACTAAACGCTGTGACTACAGCATTGCATAAAGCTGTGGAGGATCTAAAAGATGCAAAGGTTACAACATTTACATATACCTTTACCGTCAAGCTCATGGGGGAGAAGGTATTTGATTTACTAGAGCTAGCTACACACAGTGGAAGCACCATTTTGAGAACCTTAAAAGTTGCTACACCCTTACTCTACATACTTTGGATCTTTATCCCAGCACTAATACCGCATTGAGAATCCCTAGATGACTCCATTACATAGCTTAATTGAGGTTCTACCTTATATAAATTCTCATGAACGAAGGTTATTAAAGGGGATTAAATTTATGAGTGTGTCTATCGAAAATATAGCTCCATACATAGGTCAATCAGTGCTAGACGTATATGGAAGAAAGGTAGGAGTTCTAGTTAGTGTATATAGCGATGTCGAGGGCAATGTATCAGCCATTGAGGTGATGATTAATGATGCAACCTATGAGACCATACCTGGCGAGAGACTGGTAAAGGACGTTGATGGTCTAAAGATAATGCCTGAGTGGCTTGTAAATGTTAAGAAACTTGAACGAAAGCTTGACATATTAAAGAAAAGAATTAAGGCAACGGAAGAGCTATATAAGAAGGGTCAGATCCCGGCACATGCTTACCAGGAGCTAAAGGAGAGGTTATCAAAAGAGGTTGAGAAGACAAAGAGCGAAGTAAAGAGTGCTAGGGATGTACTGCGAAAGAGATTGTATGAGATCGAGAACTTTGTTGTCCACATAGAAAAAGCCATGACTCACCTCATGGTAAGCTACACAGCTGGGGAAATAGCTGAGAGCGGATTCAAAATATCAGCAGACTTTATGCGCTTTGCAAGGCAAGCTGCTCTTGATGAGAAGAAGGATATAGATAAACATATGGCAATGCTTGAAAAGCTAGAGCAAGAGCTCCAAGCAGTTTTATCAAGTAGCGAGGAAGCAAAAGTCGCAGAAACAACACCTATAGCATCAACAGCTCAGCAACCAATAGCTGTAAAGGTTGTGAGCTGAGGAGACTCTCTAGATTGTGAGGACTATGGCAACAGCTCCAGCAGGAATTTTTGATCCTCTCGCCAGGATTATACGGATAGCTGTGCCTAGCAAGGATAAGAGAGCATTAATATATATTCACACAGCTCTAAACGACTTGAAGCTGAAGCTTGAGGAGATTTACAGGAGACTAAAGGAAAGGGATAGTGAGCTTCTGACTAATGCGGTAAAAGCTCTTAGTGGTAATGATAGGGAAAGAGCAGCGATATATGCTGCTGAGATTGCTGAGGTAAGGAAATTGATGAAACTAGTTCAAGTGGCGTTACTAGCTGTTGAGAGACTCTTAGAGAGGTTAAAGACAATGCACATAGTTAACGATATGAAGGTTCTTCAGACAACAATAGGTGTGCTGAACCAGCTTAAACAGATGTTCGCATCAACAATGCCTGAGCTAGCATCATCTCTAGATACGATAGTAACTAATGTTAACGCTATTGTTGCAGAGACCCAGACCCCTGAAGTAAGCGCAAATGTTGCGGTTGTGACAAAGGAGGTGCAAGAGATATTAAAGGAGGTAGAGCTACAAGCAGAGGAGAAGATTAGGCAAAACCTCTCACCTATACCTGTTCAGCTAGAGGATCTTGTAGAGAAGCAGCGGCCACAGAGCATAGCAACTGCACAGAGCATTATAGATAACTTGACGAAGGTGCCCGCAATGCCAACAGCATACACGCCTCGTGTTCAATACCTACAGAGATTCTTTGACAATGACATAGAGATGCAGGTGTACCAACAAATCGTAAACAACCATGGCGTGCTTAATGTGAGGGAATGCGCAATAAAGCTAGGAGTACCTGAGGAAGAAGTAAGAGCTATCCTTAGGAGGCTGGAGAGCAAAGGACTCATAAAAGTTGTGGCATAACCTTTTTACTCAACGGTAAAACAGCTCATTAAGTATCATCCTTCAGGTGACTTTAAAATGAATAGTAGTCGTGAATATCTTGAAGCTCTTGTCAGAAAATATGTAAATGATGCAATGATAAATGAACGCATAGGCAATCTTACAGATGCAGCAAAAAACTATAAGAAGGCTGCAGAAGTTCTGTTCATGATAATAAACAATTACAAGAACGACCCAATGATACACATATACAAGAACCTTGCTGAAGGCTACCTCAAGAAGGCTGAGGAGCTTGAGAAGGAGGCTAAGTTATCAGTGTCTGTAGGTGGTAATAATCAGGGAAAGGAGGAGTCAGAAGAGGATCTAGTACAGGATTTTGTAATCGTTGAAAAACCTCCAGTAAAGTTTGAGGATGTCATAGGACTTGAAGAGGCCAAGCAAGCTATAATAGAGGCTATTGTTTACCCCAGCAAAAGACCTGACCTCTTCCCACTTGGCTGGCCTCGAAACATACTACTCTACGGCCCGCCTGGATGTGGAAAAACCCTGTTAGCAGCTGCTGTAGCTAATGAGATTGATGGTATATTTATGCAGATTGATGCAGCTACATTATTATCTAAATGGTTTGGTGAAGCAGAGAAAAGAGTTGCTACCATATTTAGATATGCTAAGAAGGTTAGCGTATCAAAGCCTGTTATAATATTCATTGATGAAGTTGACAGCCTCCTGGGAGTATATGAGCATGAACTCGGTGCAGAAGCAAGAGTTAGGAACCAGTTTCTTAAGGAGCTTGATGGGCTTAGCGATAAGGGGAAGAATTACTTTGTTTACGTCATAGCAGCAACTAATAAGCCTTGGAAGCTTGATATAGGTTTCATAAGAAGATTCCACAAAAGGATCTACATTCCCCCACCAAATAAGGATGCCAGAAAAGCTCTCCTCGAGTATTACACTAAGAACTTCAAGCTAGCACCTGATGTAGATCTGGATAAACTTGCTGAATTGACTGAAGGATATTCTGCAAGTGATATAAGGGATATAGTTATAGAAGCATATCTGAGAACAGTTAGGGAGCTATTTAAATCAAACAGGATCAATGAGACACCTCGTCCAGTAACAATGAATGACTTCTTAGAGGTTCTAAAGCGCAAGAAACCAAGTATTAGCAAAGAGATGCTAAAGCTTTATGAAGAGTGGACTCGAAACTTTGGTGCAGGTGGAAGCTAAAAGAAAAGATAAGAACTCTTTAATATCCTATCCTGTACAATTCGTAGCTAACTATGGAACTATCTATGTCTTTATTTTGACTTGCTTTGCATTTCTACGTATTCTAAAAGTTCTGGCACATACTTCAGAATATCGTCAACAGTTATAATTCCCAAAATTTTGCCTACATTATTAACTACGGGTATGTGTCCATGTCCTGTACCTAATATTAAGTTTACAATGGATTTTAATGGCGTATCAGGCTCCACAACTGTTACAATATTTGAGAGAATTTCTGATACCTTAACTAGTTTAGGGTCAAGACCTTTTGCTACAACCTTTATAACTATATCTTTAGCTGTTATAACGCCCCGTACAATCCCAGCCTCATTAACTACGACAAGGGAGGCTATGTTATGCCTCTCCATAAGCTTAATAGCTTCGTGAATTGTTGCATCCATGTTTATCGTAATTGGATTGGGCACCATAATATCGGATGCTTTCAGCATTCTTCGAGCACCTTCTTTACATCTTCTCTCACAACTATTTTAACTATTTTACTCTTGCCTGGGATTTTTGAGCGAAGCTCATTGATGTCAACAGCCTTTACAAGGTCTCTTAATCCTTTGGAGCTGAGTTCGTCTAAGAATTGCTTAATAACATCATCAACCTTTGAATCCCCTGGCCTAATCACAAAGTAGACGAGACAACGCCTTGACACATTGTTTTCAGAACCAACAACTAATCTTACTGTACATCCTTCGTCAAGCCTTAGAATCTCTATCCCTATTGCAAGCTCTAATGATACGTTTCGTACATAGTTTTTCTTTCCGTATACCATGAAACCACCCTTAGGTAGGTACTCTCCTGAGGGTGGCGATAGAGAGACTTGTGATGCTGAGACCCAAAACACGTCAATAGCATGTAAGCCTATTTTCCAGGCCTTGCTATAGCAAGCTGCAAGTAATGCTGCTTCATGTAGTGTTTCTTCATCTACCGTTCTTCCACCCGTCTTTATTATTACTGCACTACCTCCGTGAATGTCTGCATGAAGCACTATATCCTTCTCATCTAGGTACTTTCTAATCAGCATCATGTTCTGTTGAGCGTCTTTACCACCGATTACTAGAAATCCTGATGAAGTTATTGTCCAGTGAAATCTTTCAAACCATTCCCTCTCTCTCTTCATAGCTAGGCGTATCGACCTCCTTTCAGCCTCAACATCTTGCTCTAGCTCAGCCACTTTACTCCTAAGCCTATTTATTTCACTCTCTGTTCTCTCAATGCTTTTCCCCAAATCTTTAAGCTTCTTTCTATAGCTGTTATATATATCAATGAACTCAAACCTAACATCAAGCTCAATGCTTGCACTATCAATCCTTAGAACATATTTACCGCTAGACTTGTCATAACTCACAATAGAGTTGCTACATTTAGTTGCCTTATCCCATCCTTCACTCTTTACCGCAGATCTGACACAGTTATGTATCTTCTCAATTTCTGGATACCTCTCCTCAATTAATTGCACAATATTTGATAAAGTATTGAGCTCCTTTCTATACATCTCTAACTTTTTCTCCATATCATTGAGAGCGACCTTCAGCTTCTCTATATCTTCCACCAAAGAACCTAATCTAGCCTTTTGAATAAGCTCCTCTAAATCACGCTCAAAGTACTTATTCACAGCGTCATTAAACTTCTCAAAAATTTCGATTCTAGCACCATAAATCTTTATGATGTGGAGAGGTTCAAATGTGTAGAAACCTATTGCGGTATCCTGAATATAGGCAATACAAGGTTTTGGACTTTCTACTGCAAGTTTTTGCAAACTCCTCAGTTCATTAATTACGCACTCTGCAACAGAAGAGATGTTATTATCTTGTCCCACTTTCTCAATACATATGTGGTAGGAGAGTTCGACAAGTTCTGGAGGAACCCCAAAACTCTTAACAAAGTAAGAGATTATATTTTGCCTCTTCTCAACAATATCCTTTACAACTTTTTGAGTATCGATAGTATCTAAATCCTGAACCCACTGTTTAGGTGGAAACTGGTAAGGATGCCTAGGTGCTATAATTCTATCCTTCATTTTCCTATATTCGAGTGCAAGTAAAACTTCTAGTGTTGAAGTTGTTAAGATTAGTGTTCCTCTTGGAAGAAGCTCTATTATAAGTTTCCTTTCCTCTGCCCCGCATTTAAGGTCCATCACTATTAAACGCTCCTTATCATATTGCTCAACTCCTGTTACCCTGCAGTCCCTCACGTGCTTTCTCCAAAGTTCTGTAAGGTTTCTATGAGGTTCAAGGCTTACTTGAGAAAATGTTATCGAAACCCTCTTACCGGGCTCTACAATAAGGAAGAACTGTTTATCCTCTCCTCGCTTCCTAAGCCTAAGCACCATCAATTCCTTTGAGTAAACAAAGACATTATCAATATATGAATCTACTAGCAACTTCTTTTGTTCATTGAGCCACACACTTATATCTATCCAGCTCATAGACCTCTTTGGGCGTATCTGCTGTGACGCAAAGTGGTCTACACTCATCGGACCCAATCCTAAGGCTCAAAATTGTGTTACTACGAGGTGTATATGGCGTTTTAGCGGCTATTTTAACACATGTGACTGGAGCTCACAGAGCATACTACACTGCGATAGCAGCGTTGCTGAGTGCATCAATAGCTCAGTACTTTGTATGGACATGGATTTTCCTTATCTACATACCAAGTATAGCTATACCTATGCTACTAAATGCAAAAAAGAGATTTGATGTCTACTTCCGCGGAATGTCAGTATACTTCTCACTATTCATACTCACACATATCCTTATAGCCAGCTAACAGTCTAGATTCGTACACCGGTGCATATTCAGCAACAATCCTTATATAATCATCAGGTAGCGCAACCCTTCCATTTTCATCTAGAGGAAAACTATAAGGTAATTCAATCTCGAGCTCAACCCCTGCAAGATTCCTTGTCATCCTTAACCCAACCATGTACTTAATTTCATCTAATCTCTTCCCGCCTTCAATGAGTTTTAGTACATGTACTGCCCCCGCTATGGTATACTGGTAAGGACCTATGTTCCTCTTAAGAGCTCTGGGCATTTGTAGCGATATATACTTCTTTGTCCTTCCCTCTGGCGGGTGAGACCCCATTATTCCCCCCACAATTACATAGCTCGCTCTCATTAGATCCTCTACTGTCAACGGTAATTCAGCTTGAGGATCTAGAATCACTACATCATCTCTATCGTTGAAGAGCTTAGTAGCAGATTCTTTATATACAGTTCCAAAAGACCTTAGTATAGTGGCTTGCTTCTCGCTCTTCACGTTTGTGAATATTAACCTTCCTTTGTATAGCAGTGACGCCATTTCATACTCTTTCAAAATCCATCTATTTAAGCAGGGCTCTAGATGCTCTATAACAAGCATAAACATTGTGTTTTGACCTCAACCTTATTAAGGTCTACTATGAAAACATTTAAGACAGAGCTAATTAGAGCTATAATGAGTATTGAATAGCCATTAGGTTGAATAAAATGGCTTCAACACAACAGAAAACAACTGTATCGCCACTGAAAATGCTACGAGGAGCAGTGAATAAAATTATAATGGTTAAGGTTAAGGAGAACACAGAATTCGTTGGAAAGCTTGTCATGACTGATCCTACAATGAATGTTGTTCTGGAAGACGCTACGGAGTACAAGGATGGAGGAACAGAGGTTATAGCAAAGTATGGCAGAATATTGATTCGAGGAAGTCAAATACTGTACATATGTGTTGACTACACCGAGGCAAAACTTCAGCAAGTATCGAAGTGATGATATGTGAAAAAGTTGAGAATGCCGAGAAGTTGCCCCATAAATTTTGAATTCTCAGTAGACAATATAGAGTGCAAAGTTTGCAAATACTTTGATTCATGCCTAGCTATATACATGAAAGCAAAGAGGCTTAGCGAGAATCTAGCAAGTAAGAGAAGTATAAGGAGCACAACACCTTAGCATAATACCAAAATGGTTATAATAATATCTAAACATTTGCTGAAACGCTTAATGCACACAATTAATTAATTGAAAATATAAGTATATTAACCTTCAGTAATACGATTAGGTATATCTAAAGAGTACAGAAAGCCATTAAGAGAGGTGAGGATGGGATAATGATAAATGTAAAAGTATCTGAACATAGATGGCCTGGAATTGAGAACCTAGAAATTGAAATAGTTGAAAGAAAAGGCCTTGGACACCCAGACTACATAGCAGATAGCGTTGCGGAGGCTATAAGCAAAGAACTCAGCAAATACTATATACAAAGGTTTGGCACTATTCTGCACCATAATGTTGACAAAGTTCTTGTTGTTGGTGGGCAAGCAAACCCCGTGTTTGGAGGAGGTGAGATACTTCAACCAATATACATAATAGTATCTGGTAGAGCTACCACCTATGTAAAGTCTAAGGAAGGACTTGAATTCATACCCATAGGTACAATAGTTTTGAAAGCTGCTAAGAACTGGATTAAGGAGAACTTCAGATTTCTAGATCCTGAAGAACATGTAATTGTAGACTACAAGATTGGGCAAGGAAGTGTAGATCTTGTAGGACTTTTTGAGCTAGGTCTAAAGCGTTATCCTCTAGCCAATGACACAAGTTTTGGAACAGCCTTTGCGCCATTATCAACATTAGAGAAGCTAGTGTACAGCGTTGAAAG
>JAPWUB010000103.1 GCA_028275745.1 Desulfurococcales archaeon
CAGAAAATAAAGGTTTGAGTGAAGAGCTTTGAGATTCTTTGAGGAGCGGAGAAGACTGGTTGAGGAGCTGAAGAGCGAGGGGGTTATAAGGAGTAAGCTTGTTGAGGAAGCGTTCCTGCACATACCAAGAGAGGAGTTTGTTCCAGAGCATCTGAGAAGCTATGCTTATGTTGATACCCCTCTACCAATAGGCTACGGACAAACAATTAGTGCCCCCCACATGGTTGCAATAATGACTGAAGAGCTTGAGGCTCAACCAGGGGACGTTGTCCTAGAGATCGGCACCGGATCTGGGTACCAAGCAGCTATACTTGCATACATAGTATCCAAAGGCCACGGCCATGTGTACACAATCGAGATTGTGAAGGAGTTGACAAAGAGAGCCATAAACAACTTTGCAAAAGCCGTACCTGAGCTACTAGATTACACAACATTTGTTATTGGGGATGGCAGCAAAGGACTAGAGATCTTCGCCCCCTACGACAAGATAATAGTTACAGCTGCCGCACCAAACATTCCAGAACCCCTAATTAAACAGCTAAAGCCTGGTGGAAGGCTTGTTATACCTGTAGGTAATCGATGGAGTCAAGTGCTCCTCATAGTTGATAAGCGTAGAGACGGTGCGATAAGGATTAGGGAATCTGTACCCTGCGTCTTTGTACCACTAGTTGGTGAGTATGGCTGGAGCAAAGAAAGCGAGTACCTGTACTAAAGTTGATGCCGAGGTAATACGCTACTATAACATAAACTACTATAACTACAACACATTGAAGCATATATTAGTTCTGCAAAATAGTTTGTATAATGATAATTAATTGAATGATGATGTAAAAGGATTATTATTATGTGTCCCTGAGAATAAGCAAACACACTCTAAGCTATGTTTATAGTGTAAGTAGTAGTTAAGGAGTAAGGTTAGCCAAAAGTCTTGACTTGTAGGAGGCTATCTTCGAGTACAGGTGTCAAGAATTTGCTTTAAGCCTTTTCCGAGACCTACACGAATGCCAAACCTTCTATCGGTGTAGAGGTACACAAGCTTCTTTGACTGTAGCTTTCTTAGAACAACTAGAAGCTCTTGTGTGCTGTAGTGAAGATCTTCGCTAAGCTGGTCTAGGTACAGGTATGTGCTGCCCCACTCTGCATAGTGTTTAACCATGTATCTCAGGATTTCAGCTTCATCTTCTGAGAGATCCTTTGCATTCATAACCTTCTCTAAGCACTTTAACACCTTCTCAAGGTTTGTTGAATTGTTTGTTTGTGTAACTAGTTTTCCCACTTTAGAACTGGTTTGTAGAGCAGTGAAAGACTGTATTTCTGCCTCATCTTGCGCGGTTCTGTGCTTAGCCCAGCTGTTTATTGTGTCTAGAACCTGTTCTTTTGCTAGTTTTTGGGCTAACTGGACCACCTCATGAGCGGAGAGAACAGGTATTCCTAGGGACTGTAGCACTGCTTGTACATGCTCTTCTCCCTTCTTAGTCAGCATCCAGTACCCAGATTTGAACTCTACATAGCCCCTAGCCTTCCAGTAGCTTAAGTAGCTACTAACAACCCTAGTCTTCTTATTGAGTAGCGATGCTATCTCCGAGCTTCTCATAGGCCTTACATATAGTAGTAGAAGGATTGCTTGAACAATCCTTGATCTAGGCCCCTTCTCTGCTACAATGCCATCTGTAGTCTTTTCGTCGATTGCCCTTGCTACAGGTAGCGCATCAATGTTTAGGGGCTCTCGATCAACATCTTCTAGAGCTTCTCTCTCCTCTGGTGTTAGAGGTGAGGATCCTGCAGAAAATCTTGGCACAGCTACCTCACTGCAAACTATTATGTGTTAGGGCTGGATATATTTTATAGTGGGTAGTGCATATAAATAATGCTTTTAAGCGTAGCTAGAATCTACAGCTAGGTTGCAATTCGTGGTGTTGAGGGATGTCTATTTAGTTTAGAGGAGAAGCTGACAGTTGATAGAAGAACTCTTAAGCAGATAATAAAGGAGTTGAAGAAGTGGCGATCTCACGCAACAACACTGCTCAGCCTCTATATACCTCCTGGGAGACCAATAAGCGATGTAGTTACAATGCTTAGGCAGGAGCTGGCAATATCAGAGAACATAAAGCTTAAGCAGACGAGGGACGCTGTTCAGTGGGCCTTGACAGCTGCTATAGAGAGGCTCTCAATGATTCGTGAAGTCCCGAAGAATGGTTTGGTGCTGTTTGCTGGGATAAATAAGGATACTGGAGATACAATAGTCTACGTATTCTCACCACCAGATCCGGTACCTGTATTCTTCTATAGAACGGATAAGGAGTTTCACACAGAGTTTCTAGAGCCAATGGTTGAGGAGTCGGATGTCTATGGGGTAGTGATTATAGAGAGGGATGCAGCAACGATAGGCTTGATAAAGCCTTCAGGTATACAGGTGCTTGACGAGATAGAGTGGTTCATTCCTGGCAAGCATCATAAGGGTGGTCAGAGCCAGAGAAGGTTTGATAGGATAATTGAGCAGATGGTTGAGGAGTTCTATAAGAACGTTGCTGAGAAGATAAACAGTTACTTCCTGCCCCTGGTTGAGTCAGGAAAGCTCAAGGGAGTTATAATAGCTGGTCCCGGCTACGCAAAGCAGGACTTTCTGAAGGTGGCTTCAGAAGCTATTGACTACAGGATAAGGAACCTCATAATAAATGAGCTTATTGATGTTGGTTACCAGGGTATAGTAGGGTTAAGGGAGGTAGTCCTCAAAGCAAAGGACATACTATCCAAACAGAGATTCGTAGATACTCTGAGCATTATAGAGGAGTTCAAGTATCACTTAGCCAAAGACGATGGGTACGTGATCTACGGTCCTAAAGATGTTGAGGACGCTCTGCAGAAAGGTGTTGTAGACAAGCTACTCATATGCGAAGATCATGAGGAGTTTGAGAAGTTCGAAAAACTTGCAGAATCAACGAGTGCAAAGGTTGTTATAGTGCCGAACACCATTGATGAGTACCAGTGGTTCAAAGATACATTTGCATGTATTGCAGCAATAACCAGATACCCGGTAACATTTTAATAGCGGTAGCTAGGAACCGCTTCTAACCCCTAAAAAAAGCTTGGGCTTAGTGGCGCTCGAGAAGCCTGTAGGGGCAGTCTCTCCAGTGCTTGTTACACAGCTCAACCTCGTATTTTGTTAATGCTCTGTTCAGCACCTTGCAGTATGCAGCAATGGCTCCAGATTCCAGTTTAATAATTGTTGCTTCAGGACATGAAATAGTTGTGTTAGGTGGTAGTGCATGTATCGGTGCGTATACTCGTAGCCTATCCCTTCTAGGAGCCTTCTGATCACTAATCATAGTTGTTGAAGGCTCTACATAGTAAGTGCAGCTCTTATACTCAGAGTCTGA
>JAPWUB010000094.1 GCA_028275745.1 Desulfurococcales archaeon
GCCTCTTCTCTATAGCAATGCGAAACTAAAGAGTTCTTTTCCTTAAGAGTTCGAAACTCTTTCTCTAGCTATAATCGCTTAAAGGTTTATTTTCACACATTTGTAGTGTATATTTTGGTGTGTGGTTTAAATGGTTTTAAAGGTTATTGATTTGAGTATGGAGATAAAGACTGGTTCTCCCGTATTTCCAGGTTACCCAACACCTATTGTTCATCCATGGACAACTATTAGGGAGCATGGATACTACAGCAACATTCTTCAATTTGTTGAGCATACCGCTACTCACGTTGATGCACCAGCTCACTTCATTGAGGGTGCTCCAACAATTGATGCTGTTCCCTTGGAGAGGTTTATGGGTAGAGGTATAGTTGTTGACGCATCGCATCTGCCTCCAAAGGCTTCTATAACTAGGGAGTTTCTGGAGAAGGCTTTGAGTGGTAGGAGTGTTGGTAGAGGCTGGATAGTGCTGATAATGACTAGTTATGATAGGAAAGCTGGTACTCCAGAGTGGTTCAATCATCCCGGGCTTGATGAAAGTGGTGCTAGGTACTTAGCTGAACTGGATGTTAATGCTGTTGGAATTGATGCTCCAAGCATTGATCACGAGCCTTTCCCAGCACATAGGATCCTACTTCAGAAGGGTATAGTAATATTCGAGAACTTGACAAATCTAGAGCTTGTCAAGGGTAGGGAGTTCATGTTCTACGCCTTTCCATTAAAGATTGTTAAGGGATCCGCAAGCCCTGTTAGAGCTGTTGCAATTATTGAGGAGTAGAGGTGATGTATACTGTCGCTAAAGCCAACCCAGGTATTCTCACCTCTTGCAGAACAGCTAGAGCCTGAAGGAGCCTTTGTATACCTTGACCTAGCTGATGAGGTTAGGAGAAGAGGTGTAGATGTTATAAGCTTTGGAATTGGACAACCAGACTTCTCGCCACCAAAGGAGGTTATAGAGGCTATTAAGGAGGCCCTCGATAAGGGGTACACCAAGTACATATCACCACTTGGCTTAAGAGAGCTTAGAGAAGCTATAGCTAGGTACGTCAATGAGAAGTACGGCATAGATGTTAAGCCTTCAGAAGTTGCTGTAACAGTTGGCGCAAAAGCAGCTCTGTTCATGACAATAGCCTTGCTTACTAGACCTGGTGATGAGGTAGTTGTTCAGGACCCTTCATTTCCAGTGTATGAAAGTGTTATTAGGTTTGCTGGTGGTAGACCCGTATTTGTTAGGTTAAGGGAGGAGAATGAGTTTAGGTTAAGGATTGAAGATGTTGAGGATGTTATTAAGGGTCTTCACAGAGTTAGAGGATTGATTATAAATACTCCTCACAATCCAACGGGTTCTATATTGGGTAAGGAGGATATTGAGGAGATTATAAGATTCGCTAAGAGGAGGAACATGTTTATAGTGAGTGATGAGATCTACGAGGACTTTGTCTATGAAGGAAAGCACTACAGCTTCCTACAGGATCCTGATTGGAGAGACTACATTGTTTACATAAGTGGTTTTTCGAAAACATGGTCAATGACAGGGCTTAGAATAGGTTATGTTATTGCTAGGGAGGAGATTATTAAAAAGCTGGAGGTATTCGCAACAAATGTTTATAGCTGTCCACCAGCGCCATTCCAGTTAGCGGCTATTAAAGCTCTTGAGCTAGGCACCAAATGGTTTGAGAGGTACCTAGATGAGTATAGGAGGAGGAGAGATGCAGCATATGAAGAGCTTAGTAAGGTTCCTGGAGTAAGGGTTATTAAGGGTAGGGGTGCCTTCTACCTATTCCCAAACGTGAAAGAGGTTGCGAGAGCCGTAGGTGCAAGAGATGTTGATGAGCTTGCCAAGAGAGTTCTATTTGAAGCAGGAATCGTGTTCTTGCCTGGGACAGCATTTCCGTTAAGAGGTGGCGAAGGATACTTCAGGGTCTCCTACGCCTTACCTGTCGAGAGGATTAGGGAAGGGATAAAGAGGTTTAGGGATTGGGTAAAGGATAAAGTAGGGTTGTGATAAGCGTCTTTGGTGAGGTAGTATGGGTACAAGGTTTTACGGTGTTATAACCCCCTTTATAACGCCTTTCAGGGAGGATCTATCTATTGATGTTGATGCTGTTAGGTGGCTTGCTAGGTATCAGGCTGATAGAGGTGTTCACGGCATATTCCCAAACAGTACAACTGGCGAGTTTGTTCATCTCTCAAGAGATGAGGCAGTACTTATCACTAGGCTAGTTCTTGAGGAGGTTGGTGGTAGGGTATGGGTATTACCTGGTATAAGTGCTAACTACACAGAGGACTGTATATCTCTTGGGAGAGTGTTTAGGGATATGGGTGTTAACGGAGTTATCGTTACACCACCATACTTCTTCAAGGTCTCTGGAGAGAGACTAAAGCTTCACTTCTCGTTAATACTTGAGAAGCTCGATATACCTGTGATTATCTATAATATTCCAGCTACTACAGGTATTAACATACCTGTTGACCTCTATGTTGAGCTAGCTAAAGAGTTCAGCAACTTGGTGGGCGCTAAGGTTACCTACGAGAGCTTTACCTACATGAGGCAGCTGATTCAAGAGGTTAAGGCTGTTAGGAAGGACTTCGCTGTGCTGACAGGTTTAGATGACATGCTCCTACCTGTGCTCATGATGGGCGGCGATGGCGGGGTAATGGCGTTGGCAAACGCGTTTCCGCAGATACATAGAGCTGTATACGATGCTTATATAGGTGGAGATCTCAGGAAAGCTTTGGATTCTTGGCACACTTTGCTAAAGCTTGTTAGGGTATACGACTACGCAACATCTTTTCCAACAGCTGTGAAGACCATATTCAAGGTTTTAAACGCTCCTGTGAAGCACTATGTGAGACCTCCTCTAACCCCTGAAAAGCCTGAAGTTGAGGAAAAGATAAGAAGAATCATAAACGAGCTTAACCTGCTCCTCTAAACCCCCAACACATTTCTACCTTCTCTGCAAAATCACAATCTTTATAAATTCTTTTAGAAGTAAACTTATAGTATGGAAAAGGATAGTGGTGCATAGCTTGCTGTTCCGCATATGCAGAGGTTTTGATGATATTAGCAAGCTTTTTTCAGATCCACTGATCCTTCTGCCGATAGTCTTAAGTAAGGATAAGAAGGTAGTAAGGTTTCTGACTACATCAGCTCGTAACCTAGTTGAAGCTATTCGCAGCGCTGTCAAGGCGTTGCCCAATACAAGCCTTATTCACTTCAGGATAACAACAGGTAACACTATCATCAGGATCATCAGCGTAAAGGATGTTGCTGTTGCATGTATTAAGGAGGATTTGACTGGGCAAGTAATAGTGCATGGAGCTAGCGCCTTAGAGGATCTTTCAAAGATGCTTGAACAAGATATTCAGGTTAACCTCCTAATTGAGGAGATCCCTCTAAAGGTTCTCGAACCCCAGGTCTCTAGCCATATTCAGAGATGTGTTGAGGAGGCTGAGAAGCCTTGGCTTTTTGCATGGAGGAGTAAGGGTTTGTATGGCTTTAAGGTAGAGGAGGTGATTAGTGATAGAGGCGCCTACACATATGTTTTGAAAGCTGTTGACCCTGGTGGCGATGTTAAGGTGCTTAAGGTTCTCAAGGAGGAGGTTGCTGTGGGGAGAAGCTTCTCAGACCTATTAAGGGGCTACATCAGCAACCTCATACTGTATAGCTTAAGTGAGCAGGATCTTAATGAGCTTGCAAAGCTCTCTGGCTATAGCCCTGACCTAGTTAAGGAGCTCTTCAGGTTTAGGAGGTATATAGCTCCCGTCAGGGCTGTGCTAATCCTGAGGGATAGGCTTGAAAGAAGCGATTACCTAGTGAACCCACCAAC
>JAPWUB010000115.1 GCA_028275745.1 Desulfurococcales archaeon
CAGCTTAAGAGCAAGAGCATATCATGGCAGGATTTTGTGCAGAAGATTAGCGATGATGTTGAGGCTCTAGACCTCGTCTACATGCCATGGATAAACGAGGTGCCGAAAACCATAGCTGCTGTAATTAGGAAGGGAATGACTCTAAAGCCTGAGGCCAGGTATAGAAGCTGTGTCGAGATGTGGAACGACTTAAGAGATGCTATAATCAGGGAAGGTCTGAGCAATATCTTGCCCTCGCAATAGGTAGGAGATTAAGGTCTATCACCTTATTAGCTAAGCCCTTACCATACCTTCTCGGTACTTAGCAATGGGTAGAGCCGCCTTTGGAACACTAGTACTCATCCTAGTATCAATTCTTTGGGGAAGCTCATTCGTATTCATAAAGCTCTCTGTAGAGAATATATCGGGCTTTAGCTACACATTCTACCGCTCCCTAATAGCGTTAGCCGCCCTAACACCTCTAGTGCTTGCAAAGCTTGTGAAAAGCTCTCTCGATGCTAGAAGTATTAGGTGGGGTGCAGTAACAGGGGTGACATATATGCTTGGGCTTCTGCTACAAGGTATTGGAACAGCCTACACGACGCCATCTATAAGCGCCTTCATTACAGGTCTCAACACCGTTCATGTGCACATATACACAGGCCTTATTGAGAGGAGGTATAGCAAGCTTCTGCTACTCTCACTAGCTCTATCAATTCTGGGTCTTTACCTAGTCACAAAACCTGTTGGAGGCTTTGGTTTTGGGGAGCTCATGGTGTTTCTAGGCTCTATAGCATGGGCAGCTGAAATAATCCTCATCTCTAGGTACTCTACAAGAGGTGTGAAGAGGTTGGAGTTTCTCTATGGAGTTCTACTGCCAGCGATCACCTTGGCACCCTATGTGCTCTTCATTGAGAAGGAGGTTAACCTAACTATCGAAACTCTTGCGTACCTAACATACCTAGCGCTAATCTGCACACTTGCAGCAACAGCTCTTCAGGTTATTGGGCAGAGGTATGTTAGTGAAGCGACAGCAGCTGTGATATACCTTCTAGAGCCTGTCTTTGCAACCCTATTCTCTGCTACAATATATGGTGAGAAGATAGAGGCCTTGGGAGCTTTGGGAGGAACCCTAATAGTACTAGCGTCAGCTATTGCCGTACTTGATGAGGTTAGAAGGGAGAAGACAAGCAATATGAAGAGAAGCTAAAAAACTATGCTTTTTGTGTATAGAGCGGACATACAGCACCTACAAATGGTACAGCACTTAGCTTAAACCTGTACGCATCTCCATGTTTAACTGCTACTTCCTCACCAGCCACAGCATTAAGCTTTGATGCAAATTCCTGTGAAAGCCTCCAACCCATACACACACCATTCACATTAAATTTGCATGAGCTACAGCGCCAGGAGCCTATAACGTCAACAACCTCGAAGAGTAGTGTGAGCTTAGCTCTATTGATTCCTGTGACCAGCTCCCCAATCTTCTCAACACGCTTCTTCAACTCAACAAGCTCTGATACCGGCGTTACCTCAGCAACTATTGCAGGTGCTGGAGTTGTTTTAGGAACTGACTCTACTTGACCCGCCCTTCGCTCTACAGAAGCTTTTGCCAACTCCTCAGCCGCTGTACCCATGACATGCTCTGGAACCGTCTCAACATGGTGTTGAGGGGTTACCTGCTTCAAGGGAATAGCCTCTGACATAAATACCATCTCCAAGTATAATAGTTGTGTCGTGCTCTCTATAAAACCTGTGAATACTTTTACAGAGTTGAATAGCCTCATCTAGTAAATAATACCTTTGGATACAGATTCTAAATTACTATGTATTAACTGCCTTCCTCACACTACTTTCGGTCACGTCTCAAAGTAAAAAACTTACTACTTAATATAGTCATAGCATAGTCTAGTAAAGGAGGTCTAATTTAATGGTTGTTCAACTGTTTATCGTAACACCCTTGTGTTATCTAAGTGTTACTCGCCTGTTGAACGCTATTGATATACTCTCTAGACCTCAGAGACTTTAACTTATTGAAGCATTAAACAAGTATAGTGAAAGGTAGCGATGCATGGCATTTAAGCCTCGTAGAGGCTTGGGCGATGACGGCGATACTATTGTTAGCATTATTAGGTTGCCGAAGCACCATGCCTGCATACATTATGTAGGTTCTGTTGACGAGGCTATGGCATTTGTTGGCCTAGCTATAGAGCTTTGCAGGGTTGAGTCTGTGAAGGATAGGCTTACCTATGTATACAATGTATTGTCTAGAATTGCTGGAGCTCTCCATACAAATTGGTGCCCAAGCAGTAATGATGTAGCCGAGGTTGAGAAGGCTATGGACTCCTTGCCAAAGCCAAACAATTTCATACCAAACTACGTCAAGAATCCGAGATTTAGTGGAGTAGCGCCCGTGGCTATTGCTAGAACTGTTATTAGAAGGGCTGAGAGATGGTTCTGGCACTGCCACACCGAGACAGGCCTTGGGTGCAGGAACATAGGTATACTACTCAACAGGTTATCAGACCTCGTATTCCTTATTCAGTACCAGATCCTCTTACTCGAGTCCTCAGACCAAACACTTTCTTCCCATCCCCCTAAACATGTAGATGCCTCCTTGAGGTGATGATATGAGTGAAGAGGAGGAGCTTAAGCTTGTAAGGGAGTCCATAACCAATCCTGAATCTGAGGAGAAAGCCAAGGAGCTGTTCCTGAAGAGACTATACGAAGAAGTTGCGAAGAACTATACAAGGTTTGCTAGCAATGGTGGCGAAGTTGCTGAGCTACCTGAGTGCGTCACTAAGGGCTCTATATG
>JAPWUB010000058.1 GCA_028275745.1 Desulfurococcales archaeon
TGTGGAGCTATCTGAGAAATGCAGATAACTTACTGTACCACATCATACAGACGAGGATGGGGTTACTACTTGTTAGAAGAACTCTGTGACTCCCGCCAAGCCTGTGCAGTGCCTTGCTGAGCTTTCTTCTCCTTCATCTCAAGATGCTTTTTCCTAACAAATACTCTGACCATAGTTACGTATAGGTGTAGTTTCCAAGCCTCTATACACTCACCACACTCCCTAACAACCTTTCTAGCATGCTCCAAGAACTCCTCAGCCTCCTCAGGTGTTAGCTCATCCCTTTCATTCTTCTCAAAAAGCTCTTTCAGTCTCTCCCACTCCTCCTTAGTAAGAGGATTAGCTACAGCAAGTCTCATAGTTCCTCTAGCCTCATTAACAATAATCATCTTAGCATACTCCTTCAATACACCCTCATGAATAAGGAACTCAGCCACAAACTCTATAACTCGTAAACGCCTTAACTGTTGTTCGCAATGGGCGTTGATGCTGATCAGGGCTGGATTAAGTCAAGGCTCATAATAGCCTCAATGATGAAGGGAGTTAATGTAGGTGTTTACACAGCTGTTAAGAAAGCTCTCGACTACTACGCAGTGAAGGTAAGTGTTTATGGTGGTGCTCTAGAAACTAAAGATATCATAAAGAATATATAATAGAGTTGAATAACTGGTATATTGAAGGTTAACACCATATATTTGGTTTATTGAAGAAAATCTTTTTGAACACTGTTTAATTCATATTCAGTATCTTTAAATATCGAAGTTGTTCTAATTAGTGTAGGTGTGCTTAGCTATGGTTGATGAGAGTGATCTAGACAAGGTATTGAGAGAATCTATCGAGATCTACAATAGGTATAGAGCACCTGAAGCAGTAGTAGAGATTCTGGGTGTAGATAGGGGCATCATGATCGCGAAGTTTTCAGGGCATTTCTGTGTTACTTGTGGTGTTATTGATTGGATAGAGGATTACATCTATATACTTAAAGACTTAGGTGTAGATGCTCATATAGCTAAGGTTGAATATTTTACAGAAGATAACTATGTACTTGTAAAAATAAGAATAGACGATATAAAAAGCGTTGATATACAATCACCTAGCTAGATTATAATTTGGTTATAATTTCTGGTTAACTTTATTGTTGTAAGTAGGTATGATGGTATGCTTGAGTTAAAATTATTTAGATCTATATTCAATCTATTTTTGAGGTAAACTTGGTAGCAGAAGAGATGCAATATATGCGTTATCATGAAACACTAGCTATAGAGACAATTTTAAGAATCTACGAGGATGAATCTATATAAGTTGTTTCAAAACCAAAGATTCTACGCAGTTCATATATGTATAGAGTCTACGGTATTAGGATAAGCTATGATTATTTTGTAGATTATATAATAAAAGTTGATTAAAACGGATACACATGGCTTGTTTACGCATAGGAGAAGATATAATTTAAGGAAGATAGTTTCTTTTGAAACATCAGGAGATTATCCCTTGGGGATTAGATAAAGAGATACTTGATTGCACTGTTGCTGTATGTGATGGGGCTGGAAGTGTTATCGTAAGATCACCTAAACCTGTTCAAGATACTGTTATGAATGGCCTTCTTAAAACGTATTCAATAGTAGAAGTAGTAGATGCCATAGAGAAACTCTGTGGAATCGTATTAGATAGAAATGAGGCTACGATAGACCAGGTTAATGGTTTCTAAAAGCTATTGATAATGGGTATAAAAAGATAGTTGTAAGTGTTATTGGTTTAAGGTGTTGGGAGATTTAAGAGAACAGAAGATTTGAAGAATATAGAGGGATAGACATAACAATTTCTCAATGTGTAACACGTTAACGAGAAGAATGTATTAAACATATAGAAAAAGTTGACTACGTATGTATAAGTGCTAACAATATGCTTAGAAAAGCATTAGCTAGCAAAGCTCTTATACAACTAGATGTAACAATACCTATCTATACATTGACAAAGAAGATGAAAAACATTGTTATCGACTATATCAAAGAATTGGACAAAAATTTGTTAATTAGAAATTCTATACCTTATGATGAAGTTTATACAGCAAGATATATAGAATGTAATGGATTTAAAGGCTATGTCTCAATAATAGAAGTAGAAAAAGATCTTGAAAAAGATCTGTACTTACAAAGATTAACTATTTTCTTTGAGCAAGGACACTATCTAAGGCTAGTAATGCAGGCGGTGAATCTTTTGTCATTCTCACTTTAGCTAGTAGTTCTGATGCGTTCTTCTCTTCCTCAACTTGTTCATCAACAAACCATTTCAAGAAGGATTCAGTTGCTTTATCTCCTTTACTTCTAGCTAAATCAACTAACCTCCATATTCTTTGCGTATTCGTAACTTCAGAATTATAGAAATCTTCTATAGCCTCTAAAACACTACCCCATCCACTCTTAGGTCTGGGAACATCAAAGAACTCTACTTTTTCACCTCTATCAAGTATATAGCTATAGATTTTCATAGCGTGTTCAAGTTCTTCTTTTGCTTGTATTTTGAAATAATGAGCAAACCCTGTTAAACTTATGTTCTCGAAATAGGCCGCCATTGATAGATATAGATAAGAGTTTTGTAGTTCCTGGTTTAATTGTTTATTCAAAGCTTCTAAAAGTTCTCTATCAATCAAATTTCCCACCGATTAAATATTGAAAAGTCTATATTTATGTTTATTCTAAATGACAAACTATTTTAAATCCCCTTTGGAAAGATATAAAAGAGATTTGATTAATGAGAAAGCTATGTTTAAGTTGTTCTTTGTTCTAGAAGTACTCTGTTTACCCATTCAGCTATATCTTTAACACAATCTCTCCACCCTACCTCATGGATTGGTGATGTCCTTTCCCTGGATATATCTTCAATATCTTGATCTTTGACTTAGCTTTTTCAAACGTTTTTCTACTAGCTTCAACAGGTATTATCTTGTCTTGATCTCCGTGGATTAGTAGTAGAGGTTTTGATATTCTATCAACATACCTCCAAAATTCTCTAGAGCCAGGACTTAAGGAGGGTGGAGTAGGCATCAGCACACTAGATTATCTAGAGACATTCCTAGAGATAGCTATTAGTAGCAGTAGCTTGGTTGCAGAGCTTTAGGGTTTCTGAATGTTGTGAGGGGTGCGCTAGGCTTGACCTATGCCAAACAATTAGGATTAGCGATGTTGCTAAAGCCTATGGCAATGCTCCAAGCGTTTACGAGATATGCATACCAATTATCAAGGCTGGTGAAAAGCGTAGAGAGGTGGTAAAGAAGATTAATGTGTTTAGGAATAGAGTGCTACTACCGATATCCAAAGTTGATGGAGCGACAGTGTTAAGAGGCTTCAACAAGTTGCCTAAGAGAATCATAGCTGGTTGAATAGGTGAAGATGCTAGGCTAAGGGTTTCCCCGAGGCAATTACTTGTAATTAGCTGTAGTTAGTTATGAATCTTGCCCCGGGGTTCCCGGGCTCTGTTCGGCTCTTCATAGCATCATTGCCCAGGCTATCAGGGCTCCACATAACCCTAGAGCCCCTCATCTGCTTCAGCCCCTTGCCCACACCTTGGGGGCAACACTTTGAGTTTGCCAAAACCTCATCAATGCGGGTTCACAGGGGTTTTGAAAGCACTAGGTGTTTATCATGGTTATAAGCTTTAGAGGTTTGTGAAAATGTTGCACAGCTAGACCAATGCATTTACAGCTATTCACAGGTATATACAGCTGATGCAGACCCAGCCACGGCTGATGATGAGAACTTCGAGGGCAGGGGAAATAGTTATAGGGTCTGTTACAATGCAAGGAATATAATCCTTTTTAACCAGAGTAGAATGCGTGGGCAGTGCTCTGAGGATGTGAATAATGTCCATAGCTATCGATACCATAGTCAATATCTTAGCGACAATCATATCTGTGTCTGTAGCTGTTGCAACACTTGGTTTCTGGCTAGGGAGGAAGTTTACTGAGATAGACTACAGATTTAGGTTGATAGATGAGAGGTTTAGGTCTATAGAGAAGGAGATTAGAACCCTGAGAGACGCAATTATTCAATACAACGAGCTTCTGCTCAGCATCTTGGAGTCTAGAGGTATTGTTACGAAGAGTGAGGCTGCAGTGCTAAGGGGTTACCTAGCATATTTAAAACCTTCTGCATCATCAAAGTACTACACTAAGGAGGTTGAGAAGAGGCTTGATGAGCTCTTGGCTAAGGATCCAGAGGAGCTTACTCTTGCTGATATTCAAGAGCTTAACAGGATTGGTGACTTGATATGGCTGGAGGGCTATGAAAGGAATGACGAGTTCTTGAGAGAGTATGGGATGAAGTTGAAGATCTACGCAACGCTAGTCAAGACACTGTTCATCTATCCAAAGATAGCGAAGCTTAAGGAGGGTTTGCTAGGGCTTAAGGAGGAGGCTAAGCAGGAGAAGAAGTCTTAGAGCTTAACCTCTATCTCTACACCCCTCCTCTTTCTCCGAATACTAGATATCCTCACCTGTCTACGAACCTCAATAACAACCTTATCAGGATCAACATCTGTGTTTAGCGGCTTGCCACAGACCGGGCATTTATCACCTATATACTTTACTATGTCTGATGGTGGTGGAACCCCATACCACGTGCCCTCGCTATAAACAGTTATTATTGAGCCGCGTTTAGAGCATCTGTAAATCATTGGCATATGTTCTCAGCACCTTCTCTACCCTAAGAAAATGTTTAGAAAGGAATATGAATGCTGGGTGACTAGTTATTTAGAGGTGTTGAACCACAAAACTTATATACCCCTACTCATAGTTCCTTCGCAACACTCTTTCAATGCGTTGGAAGTGATTCTGTATAGCCTTAGCGTAACCTTTGACTCTCTGAGCCTTGCTAGTATCCTCCTAAGAGACTCTACATCGCCTTCATTATACAGGGACTCTGCACCATCATCCCCCTTCTCTACTGATAGCCACGCAACTATCTCTCCCCCTCCATTAACCAGCATAGCTACAAAGCTTTCCGAATCCTTGCCAGACCCTCTCAAAATGGCGATGCTGTACGTATCTGCATTGCTCCTCATAGCAATAGCTCTTATAGATTCCTCAATATCCTCAGGCCTCTGCCCAGGTCCAAGCTCCTTCTGCATCAAGAGCTCTAGTTTTGGTATTAGGGTTGCTAGTGCTGCTGGATCCAGAAGGCTATATGGATCAATAGATGTGTATGCTCTGCTAATAGGCAAGGACCTTAACTTACTGGCTATGGCATCTGCTAATGCCTCTACGAACTCGTTACACCTCCTTTCATCACCTCTACAACCAGCAAACGCACTTACCCTAGAACCCTTCAATGCTTTGTCTACCTTAAACTCCATAACAAAGCTGAATCTATTTGAAGAGCCATTATAGATTATAGAGCTTCCTGAGCCATTAACAGCTATTGATATCTCAATAGCTTCCCTAGTCCTCCTAAATACACCCCTACTTCTACTCCAAACACACCTACACATACCATCCCTAACATCTAGAACCCTAACACCAGCAACACCACTAACAACATTTCCCAAACTAAGCAGGAACCTCTTAACACTATCAACAGATGCATCAACATCGATACTTGTAACAAGCTTTAGGCTAGCCCTAGATGTTACAACCATGAGCAACCCCTGAGGCAGTGCTACGTATTCCACAATATACAATGCTTAAAAAATGTACGGAGATGAGTGAGGATATGCAGAAAAGATGAAAGTAAACTATTTTCACACACCTTCTTTCTAAGGTACCATAACATTTAGTGCAACAACTTTATTGAGAAGTTCTTGCTACATGCTTTAGGGAATTTTACTGAGGTTTATAGGGATAGATTTAGAGGAGATGCCAAATACTATTTAGTGAAGCTGGATAGTTATTACCTATGCATTATAGTTGAAGGAAATGCTGTTGTTGTAACAGCGCATCTTATAAATCATGAAAGTATGAGAAAAAGATTAAAAGATGGGTTAGGCGATTGTTGTGAAGGTGGCATCATTACTGGGTCTGGATTTGAGGAAGATTATAGAGGGTATTGAGCGTAGATGTGGCGTTAAGCTGCCTAGAGAGGTTGTAGAGGTTTACCTTGATAAGGAGTGTGACTTGCTGTTCATAAGGTTTAGAGAGCCAAGAAATGTTGAGGTTGGAGAGCCGTTTATCCCTAGATGTCATTCCCATCATTTCATGTTCGTCGAATTTAGGGAGCTTTCTCCTCACCCACCCCCTCATTGGCAACACGGCTACCTCTGGAGCGGGTTCAATGGGCATTGGGGCTAACGGCACGAGCCCCTCAAGAGCTGCTAAACTGGTTTGTTGGGGCACCGCCCCTCATCAACAATAATGAACAGAGTCAGAGATTATAAATATAGCTCCTAAACATCAGCCACGGAACAGCCCTGTCAACAAAAGCTATGATAACGCTATTCACGAACTAGAGGAGTGGTGGAGTTACAGCAATAGAGGTTATCGGTTTAGAGGACTCGGTGAAAGGGTTGGGGGGGTTCAGCTCTTATATAGATTCATATTGTTTTATGGTCATTGCCTCATCTCCTCTCCTCATCGCTTCTCGGGTCTGTATATGCCTTGGGGGCTTTCAGAAGTGCCCCCGGGAACCCCACATCTTAAGCACATTACAGTACAGCTAAGCCCTTACTCATGCTAAACTTACCTCAATTCTAATAACATTTTATTTTCACAGTTAGGCCCCTCATTT
>JAPWUB010000060.1 GCA_028275745.1 Desulfurococcales archaeon
GTGCAGACCCAGCTAAGGAAGCCATAGACGAGAATGTAATAACAGTTGAGCACTACATACTTTCAGCACATGGGGGTAGAGTAGCCCTAGTACACGATGTAAAGAGAGATCTAAAGGCTGTTATAGAGGAGGAGCTAAAGCCATTGATGCAGGGGATACCACTACTGAGAAGAAATGCTATGGATTACATAAAGAATCCTTCGCTTTACACATGAGAGTAAATGTGACAAGACTTTGCAGAAGCCTATCTCTTGACATAGAGCCAGCACTTAACCTTTCTACCAGGAGTAACCTCAATCATTGGTGGTTCCTCCCTTCTACATATATCCATTGCGAATGGGCATCTTGGGTGTAGTCTGCAACCCTTTGGAGGATTAGCAATGTTCCCTATCTCACCCTTCAAAACGACTCTCTCTACACCAAGCTCTTCAGATAATGGAATTGCTGAGATAAGAGCTTTTGTGTAGGGGTGTAGAGGCTCTCTTATAATGCTCTTTGCCGGCCCCTCCTCAACAAGTTGCCCTAGGTACATAACACCAATTCTGCTAGCTATTAGGCTAACCAACGCTATGTCGTGTGATATGAATAGTAGTGCTTGATTAAACCTTCTCTGGAACTCTAGTATTAGCTTAACTATTGAGGCTCTTATAGATGCATCGAGATTGCTTGTAGGCTCGTCAGCCACTATATAATCAGGCTTTAGAAGCATTGCCCTAGCTATTGCAACTCTCTGAAGTTGACCACCACTTAACTGATGAGGTTTTCTAGTCAGGAACTCCTCTGCAGGTGTAAGCCCAACCTCTTCAAGGATCTCCTTAGCTTTCTCAATAGCCTCCTCCCTACTGATATCGACATGAACCAGCAAAGGCTCTATAAGAGCTTCGCCAATTGTTTGTAATGGATTTATAGAGCTAAAGGGGTCCTGGGGTATTAGTTGCATCCTCTTTCTCAGCTTACGAAGCTTACCTTCAGGAAGATCAGTTATGTCGATACCATCAAATATTACTCTACCCTTTGTAGGCTTGTAAAGACGTAGAGAGACTCTGCCAAGAGTTGATTTCCCGGAGCCGCTCTCGCCGACAAGACCGTATATCTCCCCCCTTCCAATATCAATACTTACCCTATCAACAGCCCTAATCCTAGTCTTACTTAGGAACGTGCCAAGCTCGAACTCCATAACAACGTTATCTAGCTTAACCAGGCTCACGCCTTTACCACCCTATGACACTTAACCCAATGACCCTTCTCAACCTCGATAAGCTGAGGCTTAATAGATCTACACCTCTCATCAGCATATGGGCATCTTGGATGAAAAACGCATCCCTTTGGAGGGTTTCTGAGGTCTGGTGGATAACCTGGTATGGATTCAGGTATCTTATCTGAACCTAGCCTTGGTATAGATGCTAGCAATCCCTGTGTATATGGGTGGAGAGGTCTGCTCATGATTGTGCCTTTGTCGGCTATCTCCATAACTTCACCTCCATACATAACCATGATCCTGTCAGCTCTCTCAATGGCTAAGGCGATATCGTGGGTTATTAGCATAACTGATGTTCCACCCCTCTTAATGGTGTCAATCAAGTCCATTATCTGCTTCTGAACAACTACATCAAGCGCTGTTGTAGGTTCATCAGCTATTACTAGAGAGGGCTTTAAAGCTATAGCCATTGCTATTGCAACTCTCTGCTTTTGTCCACCTGATAGCTGGTGTGGGTATGAGTAGGCAAGGGTTTTAGGAATGCCAACGCTTTCAAGAGCTTCGAGTGCTAGCTTCTCTGCACTCCTCCTATCAAGTCCGTGCTCCATTAGGAACTCTATGAACTGATCAATAACTCTTCTCAGGGGATCCAATGTTGTGAAGGGGTCCTGAAGCACCATAGATACTTTGCTTCCCCTAATCCTTCTCATCTCATCCTCACTCAGCTTTAGAACATCTATACCATCTAGAAGTATTCTACCCCTCTCTACAACGGCATTCCTTGGCAAGAGCCTCATAATTGTAAGTGCAAGTGTTGATTTCCCAGAGCCACTCTCACCAACAACAGCCAGCATTTCGCCTTTTTGCATAGTGAATGAGACTCCTGATACAGCTGAAACAGTTCCTCTCCTAGTGTAGTACTTAACATAGAGATCCTCAACAATTAGCACATCACTCAAAGCTCTTCACCGCATGGCTTTGTGATATGCCTTCGCTTAGGAGTGCAAAGCCGATGGCTAGAAGCGTTATCATTCCACCTGGAAATGCTAGCATCCACCATGCTCCAGCTAGTATGAATCCCCTACCCTTATAAAGGTCGAAGCCCCAATCAGGTGTTGGAGGCTGAACCGTTAATCCGAGAAAGCTTAGGGCAGCTTCCGTCAATACAGCATCGGCGCTATTCATACTGAATACAACGGCTAGCGTTGGAATTAGATGTGGAAAGATGTGTCTAAATATTATCCTTGTTGTTGGAAGCCCCAAGGCTTTCGCCATTTCCACAAAGCCTTCACTCTTTATGCTAAGTACTTGACCTCTAATCATTCTAAAGTATGTAGGGACATATGTGAGAGCTATTGCTATAGCCGCATTTAGTGGGTTAGGGCCTAGAGCTACTGAAAGTGCTATGGCTAGGATGAGTGATGGGAAGGCGTATATAGAGTCCATTATGAATGAGATTACCCTATCTATAGCACCTCCCACATAGCCAGTGAGAAGCCCTAGTATAGTTCCTAAGGCACCGCTTATAGCAACAGCTAGGAATACCACCATGAGTATAGTTCTAGAGCCAAAAACAATTCTTGAGAATACGTCCCTACCCAGGTTATCTGTACCCATAATGTGGTGTATGCTTGGAGGCTCTAAAACATTTCCGGATGCTTCAGTAGGTGAGTAGGGAGCTATGATGTCTGCTAGTAAAGCCATTAGTACGAATGCTAGAATTATTGCTAGCCCTATACCCGTATAGGGGTTTATATTCATTGGTACCTCACCCTAGGATCTATCAATGCGTAGAGAACATCTGTGATAAGGCTTATGAGCCCTACAAGAAAGGCAAAGATTATGATTACTGCTTGGATTGCTGTGTAATCCCTATACATAATCTTATCCACAAGGTATGTTCCTAGCCCAGGCCAGTTAAACGTAGTCTCTGTAAGGACTGCACCTCCAAGGAGTAACGCAAACTGAAGTCCTAGGTACGTGACTACAGGTATTAGTGTGTGCCTGAATACGTGTCTCGTTATAGCCTCTTCCCTAATACCCCTAGACCTGTAAGCAATAACAATCTTTGACTCCATAACCTTCTCCATATTATCTAGTGTAAGCCTTGTAAAGGGACCTGAAAGTACGAGACCTAGTGTTAATGCTGGGAGTATGATATGCTTAACAGCATCTATAAATGCTACGAGATCTCCCTGAATCAAAGCATCGAATGTGTACATACCAGTAATAGGCTTTATGTATATCCCTGGTGAAAGCCTGTCACCTGTTGGAAGCACCTTTAGCCATAAGCCAAAAACGAGTTGAAGGAAGAGCCCGAGAGCTGGTATGAAAAGAACATATGTTATGGATCCGTAGAGCCTGGCAAGGTGCTTTACTATGCTACTTCTACTCCTCCCAGCAACATAGCCTATTCCAACACCAAGAACAAAGCTTACAATTATAGCCCATATAGAGAGCTCAAGTGTTGCTGGAAACCTATCAGTAATATCGCTCGCTATAGGTCTACCCCTCACAACCATTGAGTAGCCCATATCACCCCTCAAGAAGTTTACCAAGTACTCTATATACTGCTGGTAAAGAGGTTTGTCAAGCCCTAGCTCCCTCATAATTGCTTGAAGCTGCTCTTCAGGAATATTCTTGGTGCCTAGAGCCGCAAGCACGGGGTTTCCAGGTAGCACCCTCAAAACTATAAATACCAATGTGTATAGAAGTAGAATAGTTGGTATAATGAGTAATGCTCTCACAATTACGTACCTAGCCAAACCCATTCTGTGAAGCACCTACAGCAATTCCTTAAGCTTGCTTAGCTTGATACATTATACTATCTACCATTTAGCGAAGACTTAATAAATTTATAATTTCATTCAAGAGATAGATACATTTTGAGGGTATCTCTATGCGTAAAGGTGTGTTAATAGCATTAATAGCTATTATTGTGATCATTGTTGGTATTGTAGCATACTACCTCGCCTATCTTGCACAACCCAGGAAGGTAACAGCACTTGTAATTGGGGTTACCGATAAGGTTACGGATCTAGATCCATCAAACGCTTACGACTTCTTCACATGGGAAGTGCTCTACAATGTTATGGAGGGCTTGGTAAAGTATAAGCCTGGCACAGATCAGATAATACCTGCTATTGCTACGAACTGGACTGTTGAGGATGGTGGTAGGGTCTGGATATTTAAGCTTAGAAAGGATGTTAAGTTCTGTGATGGAAAACCTGTAACAGCTCACGATGTTGTGAGGAGTATTAAGAGGGTTATGAAGATAAACGGTGATCCGGCATGGCTAGTAACAGACTTTGTAGAGAATGTTACTGCAGTTGATGATTACACGGTTAAGTTTGTGCTTCATAAACCAGTTAGCTACTTCTTAGCAGTACTAGCTACACCACCATACTTCCCAGTTCACCCAAGCTATCCAGACGATAAGATAGTTAGTGATGCTACATGGGGTGGTGCAGGACCTTACTGTATAAAGGAGTTCAAGAGAGACGAGTACCTGGTACTAGAAGCTAACCCCTACTACTATGGCGAAAAGCCTAAGACTGAAAGAGTCATTATAAGGTTCTATAGGGATGCAACATCACTTAGACTAGCTATAGAGAGGGGAGAAATCGATATTGCGTGGAGAACTCTAAGACCACAAGACTACGCAGACCTTGCCAAGAATCCAAACCTGGTTGTTGCTAAGGTTCCAGGCTCATTCATAAGGTACATAATAATAAATGTTAATATGAGCCCCGTTAACAACGTCCTTGTGAGGAGAGCAATAGCAGCTGCTATAGATAGGAAGGAGTTAGCGGAGAGAGTGTTCTTCGGAACTATGGAGCCTCTATACAGCCTTGTACCAAAAGGGTTGTGGAGCCACATAGATGTGTTTAAGGAGGTTTACGGTGAAGGTCCAAACCTTGAGCTTGCTAAGAGCCTCTTGAGGCAAGCTGGCTATAGCGAAACGAATAAGCTAAAGATTGAGCTTTGGTATACACCAACACACTATGGCGATACTGAGGCAGACTTAGCAGCATTGCTTAAGAAGCAGTTAGAGGCTACAGGGCTTATAGAGGTTGAGATTAAGAGTGCAGAGTGGGCTACGTATGTTGATTACGCTAGGCATGCGAGAATGATGCTAAGCCTGTTTGGTTGGTACCCAGACTACATAGACCCAGACGACTTCCTAACACCATTCCTAAAGACAGGAGTTAACAAGTGGACTGGTTCACAATACTCTAACCCAGATGTTGATAAGTTGCTGGATGAAGCGGCTATAGAGATTGACCAGGCAAAGAGGGCACAGCTCTATGAGCAGGTGCAGAGGATACTAGCCAATGATGTGCCCTTTATACCACTGCTCCAAGGTAATCTAATGATAGTATATAGAAATAATGTTGAGGGAGTGGTGCTAGGGCCAACAATGATACTTTACTACTACACAATATACAAGCGATAGGCTTAGCTCTAAACCAACTAATTTTTCCAACTTATTCGTTTTATACAACTAGAAACCTTACTAATAAGCTTTAGAATCTCTCTATGCACAGGGTTTTCAGGGTATAGAAACATGTAGCTTCTTGGAGGGTTTCTGAGCCCAACCCTTCTAAGCTCGTCCAGTGTCACGGGTTTGCAGTACCTGATAGGGTTTAGGATCTCTATAGCCATAACCCTTCTCTTCCTACCCCTAACATAGCTATAGTCATCCTCGCCAACGCCTGGGTTTGGGAAGGAGCTAACAAACCTTAAAACATCCTCGAAGCTACCAACAAGAACTCTACCAACAGTGAACTCCCCAACCAGTGCTTTTACGGGTGAGGATGCATACATAACCACTCTGAATCCAGACTCAATACCAGAACCAGCCCTAAGCTCAAACCTCTTAACACCAGAGAGTATCTCCTCAGCAAACCTAGGCTTAATAGATAGTAGAACTATTCTCACCTTGGATCCTCCCATACCCACTATATCCTAAAAGACTTATTTTCTCATTGTGAGAGTTATAGCGGAGGTGAACTAATTTGTCTCAATCCGGCATGTTCGTGTTTAGGCAGGATCTGTTCAGGTATGTGTTTCCCTATGGAGTTCCGAGAAACTCGTTCATTGTTTTAGCTGGTGAGGGTGGTTCTGGAAAATCAGTTCTAGTTTCATACATTGTTAAGGACTTTCTACTCAGTGATGAACCAGCAATTCTCGTTACTATAGACGATGATCCTAGGACTGTTCTGGATCAGCTAAGGTCTTTTGGTGTAGATGTTGAGAGGTACTGCAACTCTAAACAGCTACTGGTTATTGATGGGTACAGCTACCTCATGAGGGTTAAGAGGAGTGCTCCATGTGTTGAGGAGTCTATTGTTCCTGACTCACCTGACAAGATTATTGAGGCT
>JAPWUB010000061.1 GCA_028275745.1 Desulfurococcales archaeon
TTTCTCTGTTTAGCAAACCTTTCTGTAACACCTGATGCTCCGAGAACTAGGTTTCCAATCTTTGTTGCGAATACCCCGATCCAGCCCTCTATTCTCCTACTCACCCTCGCTCCATAGAGATTTAAAACAGCTATTCTAGCCTCTTGACAAGCTATTGATGCTAGCAGAGCTGGTGTTGCTGTTCCTAAGAGGAAGTGCCTTTTCTCAGCACAGTCACCAACAGCAAATATATCAGGGTCGCTAGTCCTCATATAGTCGTCTACGACAATTCCATACCCGCTAATCCTCAAACCAATCTTTTTAGCAAGCTCTGTGTAGGGTCTGTAGCCAGTTACAACAATAACTAGGTCTGCTGGTATCTTCTCGCCATTATCAAGCTCAACACCTTCAGCAGCCTCTTTACCCAGGACCCTCTTAACTGTTCTCCCAGTCACTATCCTAACCCCTTTCTTCCTCAGCTCTTCCTCAGCCATCACAGCGAACTCCTCATCAAAATTGAGAAGCATACAGTGTGGAAGTATTTCAACTATTGTCACATCCTTCCTAAGCTCTGAAAGGTCATCAGCAAGCTCAACACCTATAAAACCACCACCAATAATAACAACTCTTTTCGCTTCTCTCAAAGCCTTTTGAAGCTCAACAACTTTTTCATAGCCCTTATAAACCATGCAAACATTTCTAAGGCCCAGCCCCTCAATAGGTGGAGCAGAAGGAGCACCACCAACAGCAAGTATGAGCTTGCCATACCCAAAGCTCTTACCAGATGCTGTTACAACCCTCTTGCCCTCCCTATCAACATCAACAACCTCATCAACAACAACATCAACACCAATTCTCCTTAACGCGTCATATGAAAGCAATGCCTTATCACAACTATCTATAGTGAATGCTACATAGGGTATCGCACAAGGTATTACAGCCTTAGCCTCCTTGGTGATGAGTAGCACAGACTTGTCCTTGTAAACAGTTTTTGCTGTTTGTGCAGCTGTAAACCCCCCAGCTCCACCACCAACAACCACAATATCATATCTACTCAAACTCATACAGAACCCCACCACACCCCTAATTATTTGCAGAAAGTGATAAGCATTTGTGAAAGTATAAACAGTTTAAACTCTATTGAAATAGCTGTTAGTGATGTGGCGCTAGAATGCGAAGACAATGCCTGTGTAAAGCGGTGTAAACCTTTCTTTGAATTTGAAGCACAGCTCTACCTGTGCTTTAAATCATGTGTGGTATCTTTGCAGCTGTTTTGGTTTTCACATATAGGTTTATAAGGATTGTTGATGCCTCCTCTGCTAGGGAGCTGCCCCGAGATGCGGGTATATCGTGAAGACACAAGAAAGGGGGAGCTGTGGGTAGGGGTCACCCCAAGTGGGTGGAGCCCTGCGATATGGATCCCGATGAAGAGGGGTTCTGAGGACTGTGAAGCCAAGGGAAGAGGGCTTAACACCAAACGATATCAAGCCCAATGAAACCCCGAACCCCCTGCAGCAATCAAGTCTATGTCTTGTTGCACAAGAAATTCTACTGTTTTCCTAATCCTCTCTTCAGAAGCTCCAACTAGGTGCGGCCCTCAATACGAAGTAGAGGGAAGTTAGTGAAAATAAAGCGTTATGAAGCTTGTTACAAAGCAGTTTTAGAGGCGTTGTCCAGTGAGGAAGAGGAATCTAGGTACACTCTCCACTTCTAATAAGGTCTAAGAATGTACATATCGTTGTACTGTAGGTGAAAGTATTTCAAAAATAGTCTTATAAACAGAGTAGTGTGATTGAAATGGATCTTGTTAATGCAATTGCCATGAAGCTTTAACATTGTAAATGTAATTCACTAGCTTTATTTCTGATAAAGCTGTTTTCTGTGTTTTGCAAAGAGCTTATGCATATTTATTGCTTTAACTTGATTTGCTTCTTAATGACTCGAATAAGCCTTTTCATAGCCTCCTCCAACTCTCACCAACTCATTTTATATGTGCTTCTAGGGTGTAGTCACACACCATCTTATCGCTACAAAGAGCATCTGCACAGCTTATTGTTATCACATGGTTTGATATGAGCTTGTTTAGAGAGCTAAATATCAAGTCTATGTAACTACCAATTCTAACAACATCTATACCTCTAGACCTAACCTCAAACATAAAATTGTAGAGCATTTTATCACACTAAGCCTTGCCTCAATAAACTAGGGTAAGCAACTAAACTTATGTAGAAACTCCCAGCACTCGATATATCATGTGCTACGGTATAAACACCCTCATTATTATCTGTGCTACTAGTGTTGCTAGTACAGATAGTGTTAGTGCCCACGAAACCTTCGTCACATAATCAATCCTCTTATCCAAAGAATCTATGCGTTTGTCTAAAGCGTCAATCCTCTTGTCTAAGGCATCTATCCTCTTATCCAAATCACCAATTCTATCAACTAGCTGTGTGAATGCCCCCTCAAGCTTAGACACCCTCTCCCTAAGCTCAGTAATATATGTATACATCTCTTTCCTAAGCATCGCAAACTCTTCCCCAGTTGTTACCTTGACCTTCTCAATCTCCTCCATAACCTTTGCAATATCTTCCTTGGTTGCAACATCCCTAAGAACAGCATTTATGATTGCAAGCCTTGCATCAGGCTCTGAAACAACCTCGGGTAAAAGAAGCTTAGCTAACCTCTTCCTAACCTTCTCATCAGCCTCAAGCTCCTCAACAAGCTTCTCAGCCAAAGACAACTAAACCACACCACAAATATAGTTAATATAAAAAGAGTATAATAAATCTTTTACCACTAGCACCTCTCCAACAACACTACACAACAACATTGTAAGCACATGCATTTACCTTTACAGTACGTAAAGGGGCAGTAATATTTATTAGGGTCTTTTGGGGTTGTTTATTATCGGTTAGGGTCTAGGTATGAGTAGTGAACCTGAGAGGCTGTTTCATAGCGATGTTTAGGAGTTAGATTTATAAGCTCTGACCATGTTCTTTACTACTGGGTTGATGAGGGGCCCTGCCCCGATAAACCATCCAACTCCCGAGGGGTGCGTGCCGTTACCCCCGATGCCCTGTGAACCCGCTCTAGAGGTAGCAGTGCTACCAGTGAAGGGGTGGGTGAGGAGAAAGTCCCTAGATGCAACGAATGAATATAAACCGATGAGGATGAGCATCCAGGGACAAACGGAACTGGCAGTGATGTACACTACAAAGCTTCGCCCTAGGCTCATGCAAAAACCTTATCTACCTAGATGTTTATACTGTTTGCAACTTCTATGAGGTTAAGTGCTTATTCTCCCAGAAAAGCCCTTCTCTCCACTTTTCTCTATTCATACTCCTCCTACTCATAACCTTGTTTACAGCATTGGCAAGAGGCTTTTCAGCAATGTTTTTGAACCTTTTAAAATACTAGCTATACATGGGATAAATAGAAATGGTTGCAAGCGCTAGTGAAAGAGAGAAGTTGAAGCAGGAGTTTTTGGAGCTTTTGAAGAGTGATGAGGAGTTTAGGCTAGCTGTAGCTGGACTGCTGGGTCTTGACACAATATTGAGTGAGTTGAAGAGGCTTTGGGAATCTGTTGAAAAGCTTAGAATAGACTTCTTAACATTTGCCAAGGAGCAGGAGAAGAGGTGGGAGGAGAATAACAAGAGATGGGAAGAGAATGAGAGGCGTTGGAGAGAGAATGAGAAGATGTGGGAGGAGGCATTCAAAAGATTCGAAGCTATTGAAAAGACCTTGGCTGAGCACTCAAATATTTTGAGAGAGCATAGCATGAGGTTTGATAGAATTGAGGAGAGGCTTATGGAGCATGACAAGAGCTTGGCTAGGTTGGAGGTTGTCTTGGGTCATTTTGGTGGTAGGTGGGGTAGGAGTATGGAGAGGATGGTTTTGGAGATCTTTAGGGAGGTTCTTGAGGAGAGGGGTATTGAGCCTGGTAAAGTAGAGAAGTTTGAGTATATTGATAGCGATGGCAGATACTATAAGAAGGGCTCTAGAATAGAAGTTGACATCTATGTACACGACAACAAGCTCTACCTTATTGAAGTAAAAGCATTGGCTGAGTATGAAGATGTTGAGCACTTCCACGACATAGCCCAAGTTGTTGAGAAGATCCTTGGTAGAAAGACTGATAAACTTATTCTCATAGCTGTAGACATTTTTGAAGACGCTCTTAAAAGAGCTGAGGAACTGGGCATAGACGTTATCTACGGAGCTCTGATCCCATCCAAATAAAATTCGCTATCCACATCCACAGCTATCCAAAAATCAAGACCTTGTATTTGCAAAACCTCTTCTTTAACCTCCTCCCTACTCTGAAGAGCGAAGGATCCCACTAAAACAAAGAGATTTGAAGCTACATCCCCTCTTTCTGAGGGTCCAATCCCAGCTGGGTCTCCAGCCCACTACCCCAAGTGAAGTCAAATACCTACTCTCACCATAATTTCTCAGATGATCCGCACTATAGCGACTCAAAAACTCAGATGAGAATCCCATTCCGCTGGGCTTCACAGAGAAGGATGTTGCAAAGATACTTGCAGTATCACAGCCACTGATATCCAGGTACAACAAAGGGGGAGAGGCATATCCATAGATATTAAGCAGTTCAAGGAGCTAGACAACATGATAAAGCAGATAGCTAGTGAAATAGCTGAAGGAAGGCTAGATTCAATGGGCATATACGCAGCACTACGTAAGCTAGCAGCCTACTTCATGGCAAAGAGGTATGGGTGTGTACTTCACAAGGGGCTTGACGGCGTAGATCCAACAACATGCAATATATGCCCATCAATATTTAGGGTATAGAATGCCCTAGCCCGGCTAATCGTGGAAAGCCTTACAGCAATTGCATAACACAATCTATGTAAATATGAGTAAAGTGATTAAGTGATTGAAGAGATAGTGTTTGAAGAAAGTAATGTAAATATGGTTGAGTTAAAGATTCGTGGCTTAAGCTAAGGTTAAGATGTGGTGCTGCTCAAGTCCTTAGCTATTATCTCAGCGACCTTCTTACCTGATAACAGCATTGAGCTGAATATTGGCCCCATTCTTGGGAGTCCATGTAGCGCTGCTACAGCCATTCCAGCTACATAAAGGCCTGGCAGCACTTTTACTGTGTATTCAACAACAACCTTCTCTGCAACTTCTGCATATGCAGACTTCTCACCAGCTATGCTAATTCTTGCTTCTGGAATCTTCCTAGAGACTATCTTGAGAACCTCAGCATCATGACCAGTTGCATCAACAACCGCTCTACTCATAACGAATAGTGGGTCTACATGGAGACCTGCTAATGGTACTGCACTCCACTGTATAACAACTCCCTCTATCCTAAGTGGGTTATCCCTATATATAACATCCTCTATATGAACACCAGTGATAATCTTTGCACCAGCATTTATCGCATCAGCCGCTAGCTTCGCCATGAGCTCTGATGCGTCTAGAACATAGAGCTTCTCCTCCTCGTCATAAACATACCTAATGCCAAAGTCTTTGAGTATCGGCACCGCGCTCTCATCAACAACTACCTTATGTAGAAGCATTCCACCTCCACCAATACCACCACCAAAACTAAGCCTTCTCTCAAAGATAACAACCTTGAACCCCTTCTCAGCCAAGTACTTAGCAGCAGTCATACCAGCAGGGCCAGCACCAACAATAACAACATCAACCCTTGAAAGATCTAGCCAATCCCTAGCTGTGTGCCTCCATATAGCTCTAGATATCCTCTCCTCAAGACTCCTCATACCTGCTCACATAAAGTAGGAATTTGAAGCAACAGATATATAGGCTTTGCTACAATGTCCACACATTACCGATTATGTTAAGTATCTGGAGGGCTCTACTCATGGGGCTTGTAAAGGTTAGGTAGAGGTCAAGAACCCTGAGACTGGGGTTCAGCTCTTATATAGATTCATATTGCTTTATGGTCATAGCCTCATCTCCATTCCCCCGCACCACTCCTTGGATCTGCATCCGCCTTGGGAGCTTTCAGAGCCGCCCCAGGGACCCCACACCTTGGGTTGCTGCCCTTGGGGAGAGCCCTTGAGGCTCTCCGCCCCTCACAGGAAATCTCATCAAAACGTATAATAATGCAACCTTATAAACCTGTGTGAAACTAGAAACAGCTGCGAAAGGCGCTGGTAAAGAGGTTGAGCTTCTTGTTGATACAGACTCCATGTTTACGTGGGTTAGTAGGAGAGTGCTTGAGGAGATAGGTATTAGACCTAGAAGAAGGAGAGCATTTAGAACTACTGATAGTAGAGTAGTTGGGAGGTTCACTGGCGTAGCAGCTATATGCTATAAGGGGCAGTAAAATTTATTAGGGTCTTTTGGGGTTGTTTATTGTTGGTTAGGGTCTAGATATGAGTAGTGAGCCTGAGAGGTTGTTGAAGCCTAGTGAGTTCTGCGGGGTTGTTGGTATTAGTTAT
>JAPWUB010000062.1 GCA_028275745.1 Desulfurococcales archaeon
TTCGTGGATACCTACAAAACTTTTTCTGGGAGCTTCAAAAAGTTGTTGAAGGATCTATAGTTCTTATTGCAGAGATTCCGCTTGGCAAGGAGTACACAAATCTTGGCTGGATAGAGTTCGTTGCTGACGCAATCCTTATACTGAAGCACAGGATTAGGAAGGGGCTTGTTGAGAGAGTTATGGAGATTAGGAAAGTTAGGGGAAAAAGATTAACATACTCAGAGGTTTACTTCGCAATCGATGAGAAGGGCATGCACTTCTATAAGCCTATAGTGCTGCAGGAGATCAAAGCACCTATAAAGAGAAGAGTTATAGCAGTTCATCGCGGTGATAAGATCGAGTTTAGGGAGATTGTTTCACCACCATTAACTGTCTACATTGAGTACCCAGCTGGGTTAACACCGTGGCTACCAATAGCATATTCACTGCTCATCCACATGTCCAGGGATGAGAGGGTGCTGTTCATAAGCTACAACATGGATGAAACAAGCTTCAAGAGCTTCTTATCACAGGTTCTAGAGCTTTACGGAGCGGATAAGGAGCTTGTCAACGCCATTCTAAGCAGGATCAGCTTTGAGGCTATAAACCCATCCTCATACACGCTGTACGAGCTAGTAAACCACATACTCAACACCATAGACGCTGTTAAGCCCACTATTATATATATGCATGATGTTGCAACCGCGTGGACATCAGCAGCTGTAGACCCTAAAGAGTATGCAACAATACTCTACAACTTCCTATTCGAGGTTAGGTCTAGAGGCATAGACATAGTCAGGATTGGTAGCTATGTAGATCCCGTGTTCAGCTCCCTAAACAAGCTAGTATCAAACCACGTGGCAGTGATAAGCTGTGTAGACCCCATCTGCAGTGACAAGGTGATCCACGCAACTTCACCTATAGGCACATATAGAATGAGTTGGAGAGAGCTGGAGGAGTCTACAAAGAAGCTTATACAAGCCGCTAAAGAGCAGCTAAGCTAATATCGGATCAAGTGCAACAAGTTTCTGAACATACAAAACACTTACGCGCTGCTTGGTGCCTTTATGACCCTGGCTCACGGAATTGCTGTAAAGGTCTATGCTAACTTCTCTAACGTTGTAGATGCTTTGAAGACTTGCAGCACATGCTCTAATGTCTATGTGGAGGTCTTGGACTCCTCACCAAAGATTGCTGTTGCTGTTGGTGAGAAGTACTTCTTTAGAGTTGACAACTACCTAGCTGTAACGGTTATAGCGATTGATAGAGGTGATCACGTAGTGCTAAAGGCTATTGCTACTGGGGGTAGAAAAGGGCTAGTATCATTCTTTGACTACGGAGCATCAAGAGACTACGCTTTGGAGGCTGTGAACACCATTTGCAGAGCACTGGGTGCTGGGTGCGAGGTTGTGGCAGAGGTCAGCTACCTAGATCAAAGCAAATCGCATCAGCTAAGAACTTGAGCATATAAGCCAAGGCTTTTCCATAGTCTATTCATTTACACCTCCCTCTCAGCCTCTTCTGCAACTCTTCTGCGAATCTCTATAAGCTCTTTCTCAGCTTCTTCAGCAAGCTCAAGCCCCTTGCTTGTAAGGCTACAAACCATTCTCCTGTGCCTCCAAAACCCTTTCTTACTGCATTTAACAAGTCCTTTGCTCTCCATCTCCAAAAGCTTCTCCTTAACATCATCCTCAGAAACATTGAGGATGGAGGCCAGCTCCTCAACATTGTTAACACCTCTGCGAATAAGCAAGGCTATGTACTTGCTCAAGCTACATGAGCTCATTGTAGCACCAAGTAGGGTTAGAAACTTGACAGTACATAAGCTGTTTATCTTCATAGCACTGCCAAGCAAAGCAATGAGCAAAGCCTGTTGCCACCCCTCTACAAACTCAACATGATCTAGCCCCTACCTCTGACCATGCTTCAGAAGCATCTGAACAACCTTCTTAGCTAAGCTAGCTAGGTTCTCAACACCTCTATAATCAGTTGCTACATGAGAGCTCTCAAGCCTTGCCTCATGAAATCCCTTCACGTGGAAAGATGCTTAACAATCTCACTAAACCATTGAAAACCCTGGTGCTTTTTCAGTATATGAATCTCGATGTATTGATACGGCCTTCTCTAGCCTATGACTGAAATATTCATGTAAATGTCTTACTGCTAACAGCTTTATTAGCTGTCTACCTATTTCTGTGTATGGGTTGGATTATGAGTGTTGTCTACAGTATTCGTATACCTAGGAAGCTTAAGGAGGAGATGGATAAGCTTAGGGATGTGATTGATTGGAGGAAGGAGATAATAGCTTTTATAGAGGAGAGGATAGAGATGTATAGGAGGCAGAAGGTGCTTCAGGAAATTGTTGAGGTTCTTAAGCAGCTTCCTGAAGCTCCTCGCGGTACTGTTGCTAGGCTTGTGAGGGAGGATCGTGATAGTCATTGATGCTTCTGCTCTTGCCAAGTTTATTTTGAGGGAGGAGGGCTGGGAAAAGGTATACAGAATACTGTATGCAAAGACTATCTCAGTAGATCTCATAGTTAAGGAGGTTGCTAACGCCATATGGAAGCAGTGCTACGTTCATAAGGCTTGTTCACCTGATGCAATGTTCAAGGAGTTTCAGCTGCTTAAGAAGGTCATAGACGAGGGGCTGGTACTGCTAGAAAGTGAGTTGAAGTATCTAGATAAAGCATTTGAGATAGCTACACAGAACAGCATACCAGTATATGACGCACTGTACATAGCACAAGCAATTACGCGTAACGCGCCATTGGCTACAAGCGACAAGAGACAAGCAGAGGTGGCTGAGAAGCTAAAGGTTCAAACAGTCTTCATACCCTAATTGGTGAAACGCGTGAGCCCATGAACAGAGCAAGCCATTGCTTGAGAGCAGCGAAAAAAGATTTAATGCTTTTTATTGTGTAGAGACAGTTTGGGTGTGGTTCAATTGTCTTTGGCTCAGAAGCTTGTTGAGGAGCTTGAGGCTGATGAAAAGACTAGGAAGAGATTAGCTAAGCTACTTGTTCCAGAAGCTGTTTCAGAGCCTGAGCTAAGGCTTGCAATCATAAACGCTGTTCTCAGGGATGTTGCAACAAAAGAGGATATCGCGAAAGTTATGGAGGAGATAGAGAAGGTTAAGGCAGCAACGAAAGAGGATATAGCGAAGGTTATGGAGGAGATAGAGAAGGTTAGGGTAGCTACGAGAGATGAGGTTGTAAGGCTTAGAGAGGAGATTGAGAATCTTAGGAAGGAGATATATGATCAGATAACTGGGCTTAGGGAAAGGGTATCAAAACTTGAAGGAGCATTCACACAGCTTGTTGAGAGGATTGGTGATCTGGATAAAAGGATAGATGCATTAGACAAGAGGATAGATGCGTTGGATAGGAGAATAGATGCCCTTGATAAGAGGATTGACTATGTGGTTAAGGTTTCGTGGGTATTAACAGGATCTGTTATAGCAACACTAGTTGCGCAAATAGTAATGAGGTTTCTGCGTATTGGATAACACATAAGGCTTTTGGAGAGGTTCAGAGGCTTAGCAATGCTTTCGCTTCTTAAAAGCATCAACATCTCTACACATACCCTCAGCACAAACCCTTTTAAGCTTAGTAACATCTGTAGGCTCTCAGCTCTTTGGAGAGAGGTGCCTAGATAAATGAGCTCTGCTAGTATCTCTATTGATTGGGGTAGGCTTGAGGAGGTTGTTGAGAGAGCTGTTAGAAAGGCAAGGTCTGAGGAGCTCAAAGACATTGCAGATGCTATCAAGACTCTTGCTGACTATGTTAAGAAGGGTTTCAGCATTATAGAGGAGCACAGTAAGAAGATTGAGGATCATAGCAAGAGGATTGAAGAGCTTAGTAGGAGAATTGAGGAGATGAATAAGGTTCTCATGGATCACAGCAAAAAGCTAGAGGAGCTAACAAAAGCTGTTCAAGAACAAGGAAAGATCTTAGCTGAACACAGCAAGATCCTAGCTGAGCATAGCAAAAGACTGGAGGAGCTCAGCAAAAGGATTGAGGAGATGAACAAGGTGTTAATGGAGCATTCAAAGAGAATTGAAGAGCAGGGTAAGAGGTTGGAGGAGCTCAGTAAAAGAATTGAAGAGCTAACGAGAGAGGTTGGTAAGCAGAGTGCTGTTTTGGGGTCTATTGGTAGGAGGTGGGGCAAGGACTTGGAGAAGACGGTTATTGAGCTCTATAGGCATGTTCTTGAGGAGAGGGGTATAATACCTGAGAAGATAGAGAAGTTCACCTATGTAGATACAGATGGTAGGTACTATGTTAAGGGGTCTAGAATAGAGTTCGACGTATACATACACAACGACAAGGTGTATCTAGTGGAGGTTAAGTCGCATGCTGATATAGAGGATGTTGAGTGGCTCTATAAACGTGCAGAGATATATGAGAGGATTCGTGGGAGGAAACCAGATAAGCTAGTACTCGTAGCTATACACATAGATGAGGATGCTTATGAAAGAGCTAAGGAGCTAGGAATAGAGGTTATATACGGAGCAATAATACCGTAGAACCCTTTCTCCAAAGCACTACCCAAACCTATCCTCCTCAAGAAGCCTAGTTAAGCCACCATGCCTAAGCACAAAGCCCTTCTTCTTAAGCTCCTCAACCTCTCTATAAACATTCTCCCAGAACTCAATCTCTTTCAAAACCTCTTTCAACCCCCTCTCAATCATAATGTTAAATGCGTGACTCCTACTCCTAGCAAGTCCAAGCCTAACCATCTTATCAGCTAACTCAACAATCTCCCTACGAACCTTGATAGAGACAGTAACGCTCAACACAATCACCTAGGTATACCTAAAAACAATAAAAGCTTAACTACGCCTCGATGAATACATTACGTATTGAAAACTAGTGCTCTGTGCAACACATTCACTACATTTAAAATTCTGAGTAAAAGACTTCACTACGAAAAGGCATTGTAGCTAAAGGAGCTAAATATCTACGTCTTTGTGTACACCTCTACGCCAAGGTTCTTAGCTGTTTCCAAGTCCTCTTCATCTATGAATGGTGTTACAAGGACTAGTCTAGGCTTAACGCCTGTGACCTTCTCGTATAGTCTCCCAATTCTCCAGAGCTTTGAGACTTCTGCGCTTGAGGCACTTGCCTTTACCTCTATCAGTATATGCACCTGATCCTTAATCGCCACATCTACTTCCACCAATGCTGGGTAGCCGAGAACCTCTCCTTCCTTGTCATAGTATCTCCACTTCTCAACCCTTGCAACACCTAGAATCTCCTCAACAACACCCATCATAGCATTCCTAAAAGCCTTTTCAGAATCAACACCCCACCTAGTACCCAAAGCCATTAACCTCCTCTCAAACGAGTCTAACCTCCTCATGACGCTCTCATAGGATTTGTTGAAATCCTCTCTCAACTTCTCAACAGCTTCCCAAAGCCTCTTAATCTCAGATTCTATAGCCTCAAACTTTCTGTCATGCTCAAGCAACTTCTTCTCCAATGCTTCAAACCTCTTGTAAGCCTCTTCCCAACGTCTATTATTCTCTTCCCACCTCTTGTTGTTTTCCTCCCACCTCTTACTATTCTCCTCCCATCTCTTCTCCTCAAGCTTAATAAAGGTTAAGAAGTCTTCCCTCAACTTCTTCAACTCGTTGATGATCATGTCTAGACCTAGCAACCCTGCTACAGCCAACCTAAACTCCTCATCACTCTTCAAAAGCTCTATAACTGCTTTCTTCAGCTCTGCTCTGTCTATACCTGCTACACCCATTTCTTGTGCCCCTAGCTAGTAACTGTTTTTATTGGGTTGAAAAATGCTTTGCTAGAGCTCTGTCTGTGTCCTTTCATCAACTACGTAAATCTCTTCGAATCCTGCTTTCCTAAGCCTCTCCTTAATCTCCTTAACTATGTAGCTCCAAACAGTGTGGTTTATGAGTTTGCAGAATGGGCATCCAGGGTCTGAGCCTGTGAAGTCTACGAATACAGCAACCTTCTTCCCATCCCTCGAAATCCTAAACCTTGTCACAGCACCACAGCTAACTATATCAACATCAAAACCAGGTACAGTAATGCTTCTAAGAATGTCTTCTACAGTTTTAGCCCTATCCACAGACACCGTCTTTACAACCCTCTAAAAAGGTGCTTCATTGCTGAATCAAAAGAGTTTTTGTGATTTACTTCGGTTCAATTGCTTGCATATGGGCACAGCAGCATATCTCTAG
>JAPWUB010000006.1 GCA_028275745.1 Desulfurococcales archaeon
CATCCCATTTGATGCACCTCTCATGTTGTGGTGAATACTCTTTGGTTACTAGGTATAGGAAGTATGTGTCTTCAAGTGCTTGGAAACCGTGTGCAAAGCCTGGTGGTATCCATAGTGCGTAGCCAGGCTCAAGAACAACACCAACATACCTACCGAACCATGGGGAGCCCTTCCTAATATCTACAGCAACATCATAAACCCTACCACTTATCACATACACTAGCTTACCCTGCTCCATAGGCCTCAGCTGGTAGTGAAGACCCCTAACAACACCTTTCCTAGAGAAGCTAAGGTTCACCTGAACAAAATCGTATGGAACTCCATTAGCTAGGAAATCAGTTCTCTTATAAAGCTCAGCAAAGAATCCCCTCTCATCAGGAAACCTAACAAACTCCACTAGAATCACATCAGGTATCTCAAGCTTTCTAAAGCTCTTGAAAGGCATACTACTTCCCACTTCTTAGCTCTATCCACTCTCTGTAAAAGACTTCGAGTGAGTTTTTAAGTGTGTAGAAATCTATCTTTAGAATTGATCTAGCTCTTGACGTGTCAAGGCTTGAGTCTCTGGGTCTCCTAGCTTTGAACTGTATATCCCTCATTGTTATAGGCTCTATCAGATTCTCATCAAATCTAAACCTCCTAGCTATAGCTTTGGCAAAGTCATATCTACCAATTCTTTCACCAGCTATGTGAATAACCCCTGTATAGTCTTTCTCAATAATCTCCCTGATCGCTTTTGCTAGTAAGGTGTTTAGTGTTGGTGAAAGCCATTGATCGACTAAAGCCCTCACTTTCTGCCCTTGGCTAAGAGACTCTACAACTGCTCTTGCAAAGTTTTTGCGGCCCATTCCAAATCCGTATATGTGGCTTGTTCTAACAATTGAATATTTATTTAAACCACTTCTAACAACGTTCTCTGCTACGAGCTTTGTAAGCCCGTAGTAGTTTACGGGGTTTGGTGCATCATTTTCGCGGTAGAGTCCTCTCTCACCATCGAATACATAGTCCGTTGATAGGTAGAGGAAGTATGCATCTATCCTCGAAGCCTCTTTAACCAGAGCTAAAGTAGCCTCTACATTAACTCTCCAAGCAAACTCTCTATCAACCTCACACTTATCAACATCGCCAATAGCTGCTGTATGTACAACAACATCAGGTTTTGTCTCTCTAACAAGTTGTGCTACCTTCTCCAAATCCCTGAAATCCGCCTTGACCTTGGCAACGTTGTCCATATTGAGTATATCGTGCTCATTATACTGTGCAAAAACTTTGTACCCAGCTTTGGCAAGCTCTTCAACAATTCTGAAGCCGGGGGTGCTAGAACCTCCTGTAACCAGAATCTTCATATAGAGACACCAGTTAGCTTTACAACTCCTTCATCCTGTAGTTTTCTCCACCAAGAGATTACCTTTGTCCACGGCTCATCCCTTACAGCACCTTCCTCAAGAGCTCTATATATCTCTCTAGCACCATCAGCAACCCTGTATCTACACCTAAACCCCAGAACCCTGCTAATCTTGGTAAAGTCAACTATGTAGGAGCGGGTATCAGGCTCTCCATAGAACTCTATAGCAGGTTCTTTTCCAAGAGCTTTGAATATCTCGTAAGCCAGGTCTATAACCCTGTAGTTCTGGTCATTAGAACCCACGTTGAATACCTCACCATCAACAAAATCTCTAGGCGCTTCTAAAACCTTTATAACGGCTTCAACGACATCAGCTACGTGGACAACAGGCCTCTTCTGCTCCCCAGGTCTACCAACCCTAATCCTACCCTCCTTAAACAGCGTCAAAGTCATTGCATTGACAACCAGGTCGAACCTCATCTTAGGTGATAAACCATATACTGTTGCTAATCGCAGAATAGTTCTTGTAACGCCCTTAACGCTTAGAATACCCTTCTCAGCCATATACTTAGTCTTCGCATACAGCTCCAATGGATTTGGAGGTGAACTCTCATCAACAACCCTTTCTTGAAAACCATAAACACTACAGGTAGATGTAAACACATACCTCTCCACACCATGCTTTGCAGAGAGATTAGCTGTTCTAACAGGAGCATAGTAGTTTATTTCGTAGAATAGCTTCTCATCTATAAGACCTTGGGGATCAGGCTGAGAAATAGCAGCTAAATCAACTACAGCGTCATGGCCTCTGAGAATTGAGGTGTCGTAGCTCCTCACATCAGCTCTTACCACACTAACTCCTTTCTCCCCAACAACATCCCTAATATCAGGATCACCGAAAAGCATGAGGTCTAGTACTGTGACGTTATACCCTCTCCTAATAAGCTCTCTAACAAGTACAGAGCCTATGTACCCAGCACCACCTGTTACAAGAACCCTCATCAACTATTCACCTACAGCACTTTGCCCTTGGAGCAGGGTTAAAAGTTTATAGATACACCTGGCTATAATCTGATACAACAACTCTTGCCTCACCCCTCAACTCCCTAGAACTCTTAATAACTGTGTTAGAACCTATAACGCTATCAACAAGTCTAAGCCCATTAATATCGATAAGAGCGTTATCCAAAACCAGTGACCTTGTCAACGAGCCTGACAACATTTTCGATCCCTGCTCAATAGATGAGAAGTGCTCTACAACAGCGTTTCTCCCTACATAAACATTTTTACCTATATATGCAGGTCCATAAACCTTTCCCTCAATAACAGCACCACTCTCAACAATGACTCTACCAACTGTTTCGCCTCTGACCTCACCCTCAACCCTCTCAACAACATTATCAAGCAGTAGATATAGAGCCTCCAACAAACCCTCGTATGTACCTACGTCTTTCCACCAACCAGACACAACATCGTAGTCAACCCTGTAGCCATTGTCTATGAACCACTGGATAAGCTCAGTAACCTCATATTCGCCCCTCCAGGAAGGCTTCAGCGTCTTGAAAGCCTTCTCCGCAAGATCTGGATCCCTAAAGAAGTAGACACCAACAACAGCCAGGTCAGATACAAATTCTTTGGGCTTCTCAACAAGCCTAACAACCTTCCCATCCCTAATAACAGCCACGCCAAACCTAGAAGGATCCTTAACCTTGGAGAGAAGTATGTAGGCATCACTACCACTTTCAACAAACCTCTTCAAATGCTTCTCAATACCACGTGACAAGATGTTGTCCCCTAGGTAGACAACAAATGGCTTGTCTATGAATCTATGCTCAATTGCTAGGTGGATAGCATGCGCTATTCCAAGCCTCTTCCCCTGGACAATGTATGCAAGCCTAGCGCCAAAGGAGCTTCCATCACCTAGAGCCTCCTTGATCAAGTCCCCGAAGTAGCCAACAACAACACCTATATCCCTAACACCACTAGCAACAAGATCATCAATAGCGTAGCAAATCATAGGCTTACCAAGCAAGGGAATGAGGTGCTTAGGCCTAGAGAAAGTGAATGGCCTTAGCCTAGAGCCCTCACCAGCGGCTAGAACAAGACCCTTTGAATCCATGTAAGCACCTCAAAGTATTTAATAGCAAAGGAGAGGTATTTTAGTGTTACGTAAAGCTTTCAACAAGAGTTCTCATCAAAGCCTTTAGTACTTCTACTCCTGAGCTTAATTCCCTAACACATGCAGAAGTATTACATGCTTACACCTAGAACTACCCATATTTCTCTCAAAAAACCAGGTAGCGATCATTACGCAGATGCAGCAAAAGCTCCTCTTAACTACTGGTAAGAGCAGTTTGTTTAATATCTATTAAAACCATTCATTAGAGCATTAGTGGTAATCCTTTGATTAGCTTCCCCGTTACTGGATCTACTCTGAAACCCATTTGCTCTAAAGCCACAACACCTACTAAAGGTGTTGTAGCTCTGGGTCTAACAATGACATAGCTTGCCGCAATCCTATCCTCTATCTGAATAACCGTTAAAGCTAGCTTCACTTTCTCTCTACCCATAGCTGTCTCAGCTTTGACCTCGCCATGGATGGGTAGACCAAGCTTCTCAACAACATCCTCTGGTAGTGCTGGGAAAGTTGCATCAGTATCCACCAACGCTTTAAGAACATTCCTCCTATCATCTTCTAATCTATGCCTACCTTGAACAAACTCTGTGTAGTTAAAAGGATTATAGAAAACCGCTTCGACGTAAACATAACCCAAAACACGACCACCTCTCATACCATAGCTAACACATTTTGCCTCGCTTCTAAATATTTAAGAGAAAGGGGGATTAATTTATTTTTATATAGTGAGGTGTTGGTTGTTATTTCTCCATAGCTAAGTCCTTATAGACCATGTCCCAAACTTTATCAATAATATGTTTAATTGCAGGAATGCTCTAGAGCTTCCTACAACAATAGTTGTTAAGCTTTAATATAGTTGAAGTTATGATGCTTTTCAACACATGTATAGATGCTAAATAAAAACACTTGCCGAGAACACTCAATAAACTTCTGAAGCATGTTAAGCCTGTTAATCTTATTTTAGGCATCCATGGGTAGGGGGTAGAAGAAGCAAAGGAATATGCAAATTCAGTGCTCTACAACTAAACACTCCAAATTCTTTATAGCCCACTCCTCGCGATACCTAGCAACCATGTGTCTTGATGTGAAGTAGTGTATGAGATCCTTTGGCTTAACCCTCATTATTGGTGCCCTATACAAATCTAGGAATACTCCTTGACTCCTTAATCTCCTCAACAGCTCTACCTCATTAACCACTCTCACCCTAAAGATGGGGTTATGAGGCTTTCTTCAACTTTCATAGAAGCACTATGTATTATCTTATAGCCTCAACTTTGCAACACTGATCTGAACGTGTTGTCATTGTCATAAGCGAAAAACTTGCTTATAGTTGGTCTCTCACTAACACATTTCAAAACATCTTCCACTCTATAGAAAATCGCTACTGGTCATTTCTAAGCAGATGATTTTTCTTGTTTGCAAAAACTTTTATGAAGATTTCAATGCATTAATGTGGTGATATTCAATAGGGCTTTCCTTATTTGCTTAGATTCTTCCTATTACCCACTTTTCAAGGTTTCTAATAATTGCTTGCTCAGCATATGCCTGGAGTGCTCGAGGTGTTGCTATACCTATGACTGTTCTTTTTATTGGTATGCGTATTAATGGCATTTGTTGTGGTAGCTCTAGCTCATTGTATCTTTGGGTAAGCTTCTTCAATAGTCTTTGTGAATCTGCCAAGCCTCTCAACATATATTTTCCTCGCATCTTAGTGTTCTTGCGAAGCATGTTTACTAGTGCTACGCGTATTAGCAGTAGTGTGCGAAGGGTTTGCTTATGTTTTTCTGAAAACATTTGTGTCATTGCTAAGTAGTTTCTTGTGAGAAGGAATGGCTCCATGGGGGAGCTCCATGTAGCTCCTCTTCTATGCCTGGCAACTGCTTTCGTTATGAAAGCTGTTTTGTACCCCGCCCTCCATAGGAGAATTGATGTGAATACATCCTCTCCAAAGCCGTAGAGAAGCTCATCAAATACCCTCTCATCATTGAAAGCCTTTAACAGTGCATCAACCCTGAAAACAGGGAATGTACCCTCAACAGCACTACACAGAAACACCTTACCACTCAAAATCTCTTTAGAGCTCTTGGGAAACCAAAACGGGATTAGCAGATCAGATAGGTATATACCTCTAGAGTCTATATCTCTCGCACCAAGCTTCAATACAACACCTTGAGCAGCACCCAAATAAGGAAAGCTCTCCAAAACCTCAACATAGAGCTTAGCACCGTGATCAAAAACTATGCAGTCGTTATTAACCAAAACAACATACTTACTCTCCCTATCCCTAACCCTAAAACCCATATTATTACCACCAGCAAAACCAAGATTCTCACTCAACCTAATTATCTTCTTTCTTAAGCCTGTTCTCTTCTCAAGAAACTCCCTAATCCTCTCAAAGCTACCATCAGTAGAGCCGTTATCAACAGCTATAAGCTCATATCTATCGCTGGGATAATCGAGACTAGCAATTGATTCGAGGGATTGTAGCACTAGTGGCAGTATCTTTATGGAGTTGTGGTTTAGCCATATTATGGAGATTTTTGGGTGAGCCATATATCCTCAAAAGCTAGATAGCTGTGTGGTGATATAAAAGTGGTGTGGAGATGCTTAGCTATGGCTATCTTCTTACTTTGCCTTGTTTATCTCTACTATGTATATATTTGATGTTGTTCCTCTGTAGAGGAGCTCTATCCTCACATTCTCTATATCTATATACATCTGCTTGTACTCCTTTCCTAGTTGTAGAGCTAGTGTTGCATTGTAGAGGTCTGGCTTCTCTCTAAAAATCTCCAGCTCTTTACTCATATTGATAGAGGTTACTGTGATTATCTTTGATATGTTGTTTGCGGCTATGTAAACTATTGCTGTTATCAATGCAGGTTCTCCATCTAGGGGTGCAATGTTTGTGGGGCTTCTTATGAATAAGTGGAGCTGTGGATACATACCTAAGCTAACCAGTGTTGCCTCTTTCTGCATAGCTACAATCTCTGCGATTCTCATCACATCGCTCACGTTCTTTATGGCTGGCTCTAGTTTCCATGGATACCCAGATGCAGGTGCTATAGATGTTTCTGCCCATATCCTGAAATGTGTAAAGCCATTCTCTGTGAATGGGTATGCAGAGCCTAGGAGAATAACCACTGCTGTTGCTAACGCTAAGATGCCTCTATTTATCTTAGCTAAACCAGCTACAGTATAAGGAGTTGCTATGGTTAGTAGTGCTAGGAACCACCTGTGCTGATCAACTGGGGCTACCACGCATAGCACTGGCGTTATGAATGCTGTGAATAGCAGTGCTATAGCTATCTTTGTTCTTGTGTCTATGGATCTCCATATACTGGCTACGACTATGGATGGCGCTAGGAGGAGTAGACATGTAATTGTGTAGCTAAGAGCTGTGGAAGGGCTGTACTCTATATTTCCAGCCACATAAACACCACTAGGAGCCAATGACGCCACAGGCTTCTGAGGGAAACCCACGTACCATAGCAACGCTAGTAGTGCTAGGATTGCTGATGCTGTGAACAGTGCCTTACCTCTCCCACTCCTCACCATCAGAGCCTCTGCCGCAGACAAGAACAGTGCCAGCACAGCTACAGGCTCATAGGCGAGCGCTCCAAGAACCAGTGCAAGTGCTCTGTACAGAGGCTTTGCCTTGGATTCGCAGAGGTAGAGATATGCCATGAGAAGCACTAAGCCTAGCAAATGTCTTTGCCACTGCTGGGTTTCCCCGAGGCAAGAAATACACAGCTAACTACAGCTATTCGCAGGTAATCGCCTCGGGGTTCCCCCGCTTTGCTCGGGTTTTCATTGCTTCACTGCGGGGGCTATCGGGGCTCAACATAACCCTTGAGCCCCTCATCTGCTTCAACCCCTCGCCCGCATCTCGGGGGCAACCACACGGGGTTGCCGAACCCTCATCAATGCGAGTTCACAGAGGTTTTGAAAGCGTTAGATGTTTAACACAGTTATAAGTTTTAGAGATTTGTGAAAGTATTGCATAGCTAGACCAGCGTATTTACAGCTAATCACAAGTATTCACAGTTGATATAGACCCGGCTACGGCTCTGCCCAAGTATAAAGGGGTTGAAGACTGTGATTAAAGCTGATGCAAATGCTATTGCCTTGGACCCCGAAACTCTGTAAGCAATAGCCGCAGATAACATCGATATCAAGCCTATCGCTATTGCTGGGTACACCTTGAAGAATATCCATGGATCAGCACCGAGAAGAGCTAGTGATCCGGAGACCCATGTTATTAATGGGGGTAGGTTCCTCAAACCACCAAGCCACAGATAACTCGTTAAAAACCTTGGTGTAGAGGCAAAATCTCTGGCAACAGCTATATACTCAAGAGTGTCCCAGCCAATAGGCAGACCAAGATACTTAAGCTCTGAGTAGAACCTTGCAAGAAAACCCACAGCGAAAGAAGCTATGTACACCCACCTAGTATTCGTAGCACCAAGAACCCTAACCAAACGGATAAACAGGTCGTGGAAAGTCAAGCCCTTAGCAAAAACCACGGGTTTTCTAAACCATGTGCTTAGAGATGTTGAGGAGAATATCATAAAGCTGCCTAGAACAGCAAGAGAAGCAAGCCTATAGGAAACATCATCAACAATAGAGCCGCCAACAACCTGAACATAGAAACTAGTCTTCAAAAGGCTATAGATAGCAGAGGAAAACCTAGCAAAAACAACAACACCAAGACCAGCAACATCTATAAGAAGAGTGGATAAAGCAGGGCACCCCCTCCAAAACAGCCAAAACTCAGCAAAACCAGCAAACACAGAACCTATAGAGAGAACCCAGAAAGCCAAATCAACAAGCCTAAGCCAACCAACAGACCAAGGCACATAACAAAGATTAGCAAAACCAAACAAAAACACAAAAACAGCTATAGAAAAAGCAACAACAAGAACCCTAAACCGAGAAACAACACCCAGCATACAGCATCACCACAAAACATAGACAAAACCACAAAAATAAAAGCATTACCCCCACAAAAAACAATGCAAGCACACACCTCACACCCTAACACATTTGACTAGACCTAGAAGCTTTTTGCTGTATCCATGCCTCTTGTAGAACTCCTCATCACTAACAACTTCGCATTTATAGTCCTTAGAAAGATTCTTAAGCAAGATATTTATCGGCATCTTTACTGCGTCAATGTGGAACTCAAAAGCGCAACGCATCAAAACTTCTAACAATCCTTAATCATCGAAGATTACACGCATTCACAGCGCATTTACATTCTATTATAAGTTTCGGGCTCCTCTCACTAAATAAGGTTTGATTCTCGAAGAAGATATTTTCTGAGAAGAGTTTCAGAGAGGAGGTGAGTGTGTCTCTAATAATTGATGTTTTCAGAGATATTGTTGAGAAAGGTGCTGAGCTTCACTTTGCCCATAAGTTTCTTCATTTTGTATCTAAGATCCCCTTCTACACATCTATTATCATACTTATATCTCGATGGATTGAATTTTTGGTTCCTAGGTCTCTGCACCCTTTCTTTCTACTAATTCTTGGTTTAGGGCTTCTTGCTCTTGCTTTTGGTCTAAGCATTATTGTCAAAAACTATATCACCTATAACTACCTGTTCAAGGGTTTGCCTAGGAGTGTGAATGATATTAGTAAGATGCTTTCTAGGGTTGAGCATATTGATTTATACACCTTTCGCGAAAACCTTATTGATGCTGCCGCTGATTGGCTTTATGATGAGATGTCAAAGGGTTTAAACATTTTCGGATTGCTTAAGTTAGTAACGCCACCACTCTTCATAAACATTTTCCTATTACCACTTGCTTTGCTGTACTTCATCTATGCACTTTTCCCTCACGTTAGTTTGGCTAATCTATCGCCGGTGTACTTCCTTTACGCAGTAGTCATGCTATTGCTAGCTTTTGTTCTCTCATATATAAACATAGAGATTCTTGCTCCTAGTGAGCGAAAGAGTAGGAATAGAAGAAGCAAAGTAGATGACGATAAAAAGTCTTGTAAAGTCAGGAAACTCTTTAAGCAGGAAATGATGGCCGTTATTGGCTTAAGCTTGTTAGGGCTTGGAATACCTGTAAGCTTCTCAACTTCATTAGGACCCAAGGTTCTTATTGCTTTTGGGCTTCTACTCTTTTCTGCGCCATGGGATCTTCTCCTATACAAGCCGCCAAAGGAGGTGATACAATCTGTAAGTCCTTTAGAAAGTGTTGCTATAGTCTTCATGTCTTCAGCTGGAATGATTGTAGAGCCAAAAACTAGTAATAATTTTGGGAAGGGCTTTGTGGAGGTGTGTAAAGCTGGTTTCAAGTTGGCTAAGCTAATACCTGAACAATTTTCAAGTAACATCTCTAGATGTTCCATTGCTAAGCCGAGTATTGGAAACATTGCTAAGAATATGACTACTAGAAACAAGAGTCAAAGAAAACTGATTAGGAACACAATATGGAGCATCACCTACGAAACTCTAAACAGAATTAGGACAGACATTGAAAACATGCTTAGAAAGTATGGATATAGTATCATAGAGTTTGTAGATATATCAAAGCTTGCTAGGATCATAGATGGGAAAACACTGAAAGAGTTATTCACGTACTACTCAATAGTGGAGTCACCGACGGTAGTACCAGACATAGGTCAAGCAATACAAAGATCAGCATTGCTATACAAAAATGAGAAGCTCATAGATAAGCTAGGTACGCTAGCAAAGGAATTCCCATTAATAATCCCAGAAATATACATAATAAGGGAGGAGACACCAATCAGCATATCGCTACAACAAGGAGCGACATACACAGTAAACCAATCAATCTACATAGCGATACCTGTGCTAATAGCTTTGAATCCCTGGGCAGAACCAGAGAAAATAAGCAGATTCAGAGAAATGTTGGAAGGTGCAGGACCAATGAGTACTGTGTATAGGGTTAGGGTATGTGTTAGGGAGGTTAGAGGAAACTGTGCAATGGGTTACAAACCAGGTGATTGCTTCGTTGTAGAAAGGTTTTACATATCTGAGGTGGGGAAAGGCATATGTATACATGCTTTAAGCTCTATGCTAACACTTCTATCGCCTTTCCTCAAAGGGGTCTCGGCAAAGGTTCTTGGTATAGGTGAGCAAGATGATGTTGGCTATGTTCAGTGCCCAGACCCTGGAAAACCATATACTTGTGGAGGAACAGTGGTGTTTGAGCTTAGAAGGGAGAGAATAGAGTAGAGCATTATAAACGTTTATTCTTTTTATGTTTCTAATCTAGACATGGTTATGTCAGCGATCCTTATTGCTGCTTTCCCATCTCCAAACGGTGATTGTTCAGGTAGCTTTGGGTTTTCACTAAGTATTTTTTCAAGCTCTGCTAGTACCACGACTGGGTTTGTTCCTACTACTCGTGCAAAGCCGTGTATTACTGCTTCTGGTCTCTCTGTAGATGTTCTTAGGACTAGCACTGGTTTTCGTATTTTTGGATGTGTGGCTTCCTCTTGCAAACCTCCAGAATCGGTCATTATCACTTTGCAGTTCTTCATAAGTGCTAGGAACTCGAAGTATCCTTGTGGTGGCAGTATCTGTAGATGCTGAATATTTTCCACCTCGTTCCAGAGCCCAAACTCCTGCAACCTTTTCCTCGTTCTTGGGTGTATAGGGAACACTATTGGTATTGGGCTCTTCTTCAATATCCTCACAAAGTCTCTGAGAGTCTGTGGGTTATCCACGTTCTCAGCTCTATGGAAAGTCACTAGCGCGTACTCATCAAATCTTATCTGTTCCATTACCCTTGCCTCAACCTCTTTCACCTTATCAAAGTACATATCTATAGCATCTATAACTGTGTTGCCAGTAACAAATATCTCTCCCCACACATGCTCCTCAATAAGGTTCTTCTTAGCGAGCTCTGTAGGTGCGAAGAGATAGTGAGATACGTGATCAATCATTCTCCTGTTGTGCTCTTCAGGCATTCTCCAATCGTAACTCCTCAAACCAGCCTCAACATGGCCAATCCTCATACCTAGCTTAAGAGCTGTTAAGCCTGCTGCAAGCATAGAGTTTGTATCTCCCTGAATAAGCATAATCCTTGGCTTTCTACTTCTGTAACTCTCCAAAGCTTTCTCAAGCTTAATCATCATCTCCCCAATCTGAGCAGCAGGATTGGTATTCTCTAAAGCAAAGCTTTCATTTGGTTGGGGAAGAGCAAGCTCCTCAACGAATATCTTGCTCATCTCATAATCGTAGTGCTGACCTGTGTGAATAAATATAAATTCTGCTCCCCTCTTCTCAAGCTCCTTAATAACGGGAGCCATCTTGATTATCTCGGGTCTAGTACCAACAACTATAACAATACTCATAGTTTGAATGCCCTTCCATAGCCAATACCGTAGTATGTGAATCCATGTTTAACTGCTTGGTAAGGCTCTATAACTCTTCTACCATCAACAATTATTCTGTGCTTAACAAGCTTTGCTATAGCATCTAGGTCAAGATTCTTAAACTCTGGGTGATCAGTAACAATTACAATTACATCGGTGTCTCTAACAGCTTCCTCAATAGAGGAAGCCCTTTCAGCATCAAATGTCTCAGATGTGTAGAGATCGAAAACCGTTACCCTAGCTCCTTTCTCAAGTAACTCCTTAACTATGTACTTAGCGGGGCTCTCCCTAGTATCATCAACGCCACCCTTATAAGCCGCACCCAACACAGCTACCTTAGCACCCTTAATATCTATACCCGCGTCCCTCAAAGCCCTTACAATAATCTCCACAGTGTGTCTAGGCATGTACTCATTAATCCTTCTGGCAAGCCTGATTAGCTCCGAACCCCAGAACCCGGAATCTATAGAGATGAGCATGTACGGATCCTTAGTTAGGCATGGACCACCAACACCAGCTCCGGGCCAGTGAATATTTACACGTGGATGGGTATTTGCAAGCTTTATAGCTTCGTATACATCTATCCTCAGCTTTTCAGCGAGCAGAGCTAGCAGGTTTGCAAAGGCTATGTTTAGATCCCTATACGTGTTCTCAATAAGCTTGACAAACTCAGCTGTAGTGGCATCTGTTGGTAAAAGCTTTGGATTAACCTTGCTATAAAGCTCAACAGCTTTCTCAGTAGACTTGAGGCCAACACCTCCAACAACCCTAGGCACATTTAAAAGCTCCTCAACAGCTCTACCAGGAGCAATCCTCTCAGGTACGTAAGCCAAGAAGAAGTCTTCCTCAACCCTATAACCAGACTCCTCAAGCAAAGACCTAGCAAAACCAGCCGTAGTACTTGGTGGGACAGTAGACTCTATAACAACAAGCAAACCCCTGTGCAAACCCCTCCTAACACCCTCAAGAGCAGCCCTAAGATAAGAAAGATCAGTAACACCATCCCTAACAGGAGTAGGAACAGCAACAATAACAGCATCAGACTCCCTAACAGCCTCAACAACATCGGTAGTAGCCCTCAACAAACCCCTAGACACAACATCACGAAGCAAAACATCCAAACCAGGCTCACGAATATAACACCTACCACTATTCACAGCCTCAACCTTACCAACATCAACATCCACACCAACAACGCTAAAACCCTTACTAGCAAAAACAACAGCCGTAGGAAGGCCGACATAACCGAGTCCTATTACGATCAGTTTTCTTCGTGGGAAACTCATTGCTTGCTCACCATTTAATACATGCTTTTGTTTTAAATATTTTGTTTACATCATAGTATGTGAAGCGGGTTAATATATTAAAGGCTTCAACGTTCCATGATTAAATTCTATGTATAGTTTTGCTTTACAAAGATATGAATGGCTTAGAATGACTGTTTTTCTTGTTCTAACAAAAATGATGATAGAAACTGTAAAAATTAGTAAAATACACATTGACTTCAAAAGTTTTTATTATGCATGCTATTTAATTAACAACAATATTATAATATAATATATAATTAATTATAATCAACGTCTATATAAGAGGTTTTAATAAATTGAAGAGGATTTACTAAATGAATAAAGAGATTTAATCCTCAGATGGGAGTATCGATTTCTTTAAACTTCTTTAAAATTAGATAATTATATTTTTCAATAGAATTTCTTATACTTATCTCACTCCATCAAGTAAAAACCATAGTTGCATTCCGAGTCCCAATAATCAAGCTTAACAATGTTGTAACCAAGTTCAGCGAACATTTTAAGCAAATACAAGTTCCTTTTTCTGATTTCTATTACTAAAACTCTCGGAGGATTATGGCTTAGCAATCTACGCATTCCATTGATTACTCTCGCTTCGTGTCCTTCAACATCAATCTTGATCATGTCGACCTTCCAAATTTTAAGGATCTTAAGTAAGGTGTCTACTGTTAAAGTGATAATTTTCGTTTTTCTTTTGCAATTCAATGAATCTTCGAGTGTATGAGCACCTGAAGATATTTTTATGCATAAATTAGCATAGCCATCTTTATCAGAGGCTGCGATAGGTAACGGTATAACTTTGTTACTTAGGTTATTTACGAGTATATTCTTATAGAGAAAACTATAATTTTTAGGCTCTGGCTCCAAGGCTATGACCTTCGAAACTTTTTGGGCTAGTCTAATGCTATACATGCCTATATGCGCTCCTATATCAAGAAATACGTCACTTTCCTTAGCATTCTTCACGAGAAATTCATGTGTTAAAGGCTCAAATGGCTTAATAAACCTCCACAAATCCTGGAATCTAGCGTAGTACTTTAACCCATTAGCATCTATAAATCTAATAGGAAGATCTCGTAAAAATGGAACACTATAAACATAGTTAAGAACTTTGGAGAAAATATCTCTAAAATTTAATTTGAGAGAACCATTATAGACAATTCCCACAAAAAGTTCACCTTAATTTACAAAATTTTTTGTACTTCATGTGTGCAAATCTGCGTACCACAATACCTGAAGATCTCTTGATGGTGCTGTGTCTGTCACTATGTCGAAGCTTGTAGATGTTATGTTCTCTACCCAAATCTTTCCAGCCGGCTGACCTAAAGGCGTTATAAGAACCTTGCTTGGTGTTCCGAGCAGATAATGAAATACTGTAACCCTTGTGCTTCCAGCTGGTATTGTTGCTACGCCTCTGTTCTCAGACCTGTACTCAGCATTGGTATTCTTGTTCACAAGCCTCACGTTCTCCATGAAGACCTGTGAGTTGCTTATGTATATCGGGTTCTGGGTGTACACGCCGTAGATATTTCTCAGCATCACGTTACTGCTGTCCTCAACCCTGATAAGGTTGGGTACATCACCGCCGTCCAGGTTTATGAACGCCCCGTCAGCCAATACATTGCTAGAGCTAAGTATTCTGAGAGCCCAGTTGGATGTCACGCCTCTAATAATCATGTCTCTCACAAACACCTTCTTACAGTTGTGTATTGTTGCACCCATTGCTGTCTGGTTGTACGGCAGGTTTAGACCAAGTATCCACAGCCTATCTACCCAGACATCCACAAAGCCATAGACGTAGAACACTGAGGAGCCTGCGTCCGTGTTCCACCCTGTGTAGAAGTCTACTACACGCAGGTTGTAGCCACCGCCTCTCAGCTCTAATCCCGTGTAGTATGGCGATTCAACAACAACCTTATGTATATATACATCCTGCATCCCTGAGAAGCCTGTCTGGGTGACCTCGTGCTTTATTCCCCTGCCGACATTCCTAATGAATACCCTTTCAAGGGTTGTGTGCCTCATCCAGTTCCTCATGTAGAGGAATACAGAGTTCTGGTGCTGAGTCCACGAAATGCCGGATGATGAGGCGACAGCACCGAACCCAGCCATGTAGAGCCTCATAGGTCTGTTAACATCTTGGAAACCAACATCAAAATATGTGAGACTATCTTTCCTCAACAGAATGAGAGTCCCGAAATAACACTGCTGACAATTAGCTATTTCCCAGCTCGTGCTAGCATCCCATGTACCAGCACCAATGAGTGCAAAACCAGCTCTAGCAATCCTGACACCCGTGTACATCTCGTACTGACCCGGCTTCATGTACACCACAAGACCCTTATAGTCCGGCTCACGGTCATTGATAGCCTGCAGAACCTTGCCAAGGTCAGTATCGCTAGCAACTATCTGCCCCGTATCACCGCTCTTAGCATATATCCTACCATCATCACCCTTGAACACTATGTATGAAGCTATATTTGTTGATGATAGATTTCCCATATCGGAAATGTAGGGAGACTTTGTTATCGTGGAGGTTGTTGCCGTAGTTGACATGGTAACATTTATAGGTGCATGGCTAGTTATTAGGAATGATGTTATCAGAATAATCAGAATGCTTGCAATAATAGATACACTTTTCAATAGTTTCAAGCTATCACCCATACATACTCATATTATACCTAGACTAAGAAAAGAATATAAAAGCTGTTACTATAGATTAAAGCCTTCCCGTTTTCCAGTAAAAAGTAAAATGTTTTTTTGTATAGACTGCGATACCCTATGAGACCTGGTATGAGACTCTCCCTTAGAGGTTGTGGAATTATGGCTTGTTTACCTAGATAGTTTCTTACAATATCCACAATGCCCTCGGGACTGAGCACAGAAGGTGATATAGAACCGTGTTTTGGTATTTTTGGTGTTTGCCACATTATATCACAGAGTCCAAAAGTGATATATGGCGATAGACACAGAAACGATGAATCGCCAACATATGAAGATACGTATACCACCGGGTGTAAAACATAGTCACTAAATCCACCCTGAGAAAATACCGCATAAGTATAGGTGTCACCGCCAGCTCTTATAATTGGCATGAAGGGAAGCCCGAAGTTTGCTACAAAACCTAAAACGATTAGAAACAGAGGAAAAGCGAGCCTGCCACTTTTAATTAGGAGTCCATGCAGTTTTTCATACGTAATGGCGAGACTTATTGAGAACAAGAAACAGATCAGGCTAAAAGCCCTAGATCCGACCATGAAGGATCCCACTCCGGCCCAGCCAATTATCCAAGTTGGATAAGAAGCAAATAGAAGCAATGCGAGCATTTTTTCATCACGGTTTAAAGAACGCCATCTTATTGATAGCCCAATTGTATGAATGAAAATTAAGGTGAGAACAATAATAGTCTTCGCATAATAACTCACGAGGTATTGCACAAGATCCGAAAAACTTAGTCCTCTAGTTTCCATAGCTGTTTTTGCTACTTGAATTTCCCGTATATACAGCGAATATAAAATGCGGATCGCCTCTCGGGCAACACCAGTAAACAAGAATATGTCTGAGTAAATTTCATATATCACGAAAGCGGATAACATCATGAAAGTCGGTATCATTACTTTTGGAGTGATCCCTGGAATACCTGTTTTACTAAATAATTTTGCTGTAATCAACATGGAGACTATGATTAACATGTAGGCAAGCATTATGACAGCTGTGGAGAAGTGAGTAATAAGCAAACCCCAAAATATTACAAGCACTAGTATTATACTCTTAAAAACATCTTCTTTTCGTCTCATTAACCTTATAAAAGCATATAGAATCCCTCCAGCATATATGTAACCGATCTCCACGCCACCATAATAAACCGGCAACTGTATAGATAATGTAAGGATCGCTAACAACAACAGGCTTCTACGTATATCTATGCTTTCCGACTTCAGCCATCCAAAACTTTTCAACGTTGCTAAAATAAACAGAATGTACCCCGTGTATATCACTATGAGCACTATATTCATACTCCATCCCAGGGTGATCGAAGACAACAGGCTCAGCGACGCTGGCACAATACCGTTGCCGGGATGATAGCCATACTGGTCGGAATAGCATAGGATTCCAGCTGTATCGACACGGCCATTGACAATAATCCAATTGGCAAACGAATAATGGGCTGTACTATCCCAAGGACCCGTAATATTCAGTGCATTGGGATACTTTAGAACGGGTAAGACTACTACTAGGAATGCCTGAGTAATCAAGGGAATGATTACTGAAGCCCTGCTATCAAATAGTAAATATGAAAGCAAAGTAATCGCAGCAATTACTACAATAGTCTCCCAAAAAATTCCCCTCAGAGGCCACACGTCTATAAACGAACTGGAGTTCCAAGTCAAAAACATCAGATATAGTGCGAGGATGAGAGTTATTAATAAAATAATGATGGTTCTTCTCTCTTCAGGCTCCAAGCTTGTCAGCCTGCATTAATCTGCTTACAAGCTTAAACAATCTCTCAGCTCCAATTCTTCGATCAATATATTTTCTAAAGATGAGAACATTTTTCCTGAATTCACCTAGCAAATTCTTGTCTATAACTAGTGCTTTAATTGCTTTTTCTATACAAGCATAATCTTGGGGTTCGCATACTATACCTAGCTTATTCTTCTCAACAATTTCTGCTAGTTCACTCCGCTTATTCGCTATAGCAATTACAGGCAATCCTGTAGCAATATACTCGTAAAACTTGACTGGAACAGCATAATTATAAACAGGGTCTCCTATTCTTGGAACAACACCAATATCACAAGCCGATAATAATGTCACAACATTACTCGTGTCTAGAACTCCCATGTAAATGAATTCATCTCTAAAATAATCAATGATACGCTTAATACCATCATCAAGAATAGGGCCTGCCACCACAAACTTAATATCAATACCTAGTTCTCTCCTAATCCTCCGAATTGCGATTAATACTGGCAAGACGTTACAATATCCATACGAAGATAGCCCCCCTATGAATCCAATAAGTAAGGATCCTTGGCTTAGTCCAAGTTTTTGTCGTGCCTCTTCCTTATTGAGTGGTCTGAAAACATTTAGATCTGCACCGTTAGGAATAAGGTAAACATGTTTGCGTAACTCGCGAGCCATGGTAGTGACAAGGGTTCTTGTCACTCCTGTAATAATGTGGGCTCTTCTATATACGGTGTAATTAATGTATTTGTAAACCTTAGCAATAAAACCAGAAAGACCTTTTCTATATGTAGACGACATAATTTCCTCTTGAGGATCTCTAACATCTATAACAACTTTTGATCTTGCCAGTACACCACCGATATAGGACGCTAAAACTAAGTATGAATCAGGTATGCTGATTATTATTACCCTAGGTCTTAGAATTAGAATTAATAAAACAAGCAAAAAGGGTAATAAGAAGTTTATCGGAAGAACTGCAAGACTACGTGATGAAATAGCTAGTGGTGCTGAATAACATTCTTTAGACGACTTTGTAATACCATGACGAGTTACATGAAGAACACCAATACAAGCAACTCTCACACCTCTCGCTCTAAGATACTTCATAAAATATTCAATTCTTCTATACGCTGCTCCAGCCCCCCCTAGATGACTACAAACGAATAATATATCGGCATCATTCAACATGTAAGCACCCTATTAAATTACCATATTATGCAATTCTAAGTATCAGGACAATATTCTGTTCTAGCTTGACTTCATTTTTAAACCAGGTTTAAAGCTTCTTAAGCACTTCAATTATCTTCTTTATGTTCTCTTTGTTGAACTTTTTTGCAATACGAGCTTTGCATTCCATAGCAAGGCTTATAACTTCTTCCCTAGGTTGTAATGTGAATACCTTTACTTATCAATAAAATCATTAGCATTCTCTGGTCTAATTAAGAACTTCTTTACTAATGCACAATTTCTTAAATATTTTTACATGACCTCACGTCAACCTTGATTTCATTAAATCTCTAAATCATCATAATATTTTAACAGTTATACATTGGAGGTAAACTTAGCTTAACATTCTCTTCAATAAGTAGAGGTATCCATAACTAATTTTGTTCCAATCTGGGACTGCGTAAAGCATTGTATTTCTATCGAATCCTTCAATATTAGTTAAAGCTTTAAGAATTTTTAATGCTAATGTTGATGAAAAGTCATAATGCTTTATTTTAATAATGTAATCAACGAGTCCGACCCTGTTAAGATATTCTGGATTACCACCAACATTTGTTGCTATTACTGGTGTTCCACAAGCCAAGGACTCTGGTATAACTAGAGGTGCTCCCTCGGAGTATGAAGGAACAATGGTTATGTCTGCCGCGTTGTAGAGCAGTGGTAGTAGTTTATGTTCTACGTATCCAAGCATCTTTATGTTCTCCTCAAGCTTCAAACCTCTTACCATATTCTCTACATATTCCCTATAGGTTTTTGACCCCAGCCTTCCAGCTATTAGCAATGTGAAGTTATCTCCATAGATTCTTCTCAGTATGGCAACAGCTTTTATGAGTATATGAGTGCCTTTTATTGGCCCTGGGTTCACATGTAGCAATACCTTGTCTCTCAGCCTAACCTTAAATATTTCTTTAACCTGTGTTTTTACGTAATCCTTGTTCATAGGCTTGAAAACCTCCTTATCAACACCATTAAGCACGGAGAAAACCATGTTTGGTAAAGCCCCAGCCTCTATAAGCTCTTTTCTAGTATTTTTAGACACTGCTACGAGGTAAACATTACCCAGTTTCGTAAATAGCCTATACAATGCCATGTCAAACTTGTGTGTTGCGTATATACTTGAAATGTATTTGACTCGCTCAACACCGAAGATAGGGTGGTTCCACATCCACCTAACCTCATTAGCGTAAGTACCATGAACAATAGAAACTATTGGAACCTCATGTATAGCCTTAGCAATGATGGCTAAAGGACCGTGAGTGAGTATGACGTCAGGTTTCTCACGATCCATCAAATCCTTAATAATTCCGATGTTCAAGATATAGAACTCTGTTGCGTAGAAGGGGTCTCTGAGCGAAGGCTTTTTCAAACCATAATATGCGATACCGGATTTAACGAGCTCTACTGGTGGACTAGTGGGCGAGGCTAGGGTCACATCGACACCCATTTTAATGAGTTCCTTGGTTAAGTTGTAGGCAACTATGCCTACACCTCCATGAAAGAATGGTGCGATATGCAATAACTTCAAGGTCATTATAATTCTACCTCTTGTTAAAGGTCTAGTTAAATTATTGAGTTATACACTTCCTTAATCCTTACAGCTACACTGCCCCAACTAAACTTCTCTTCTACATACTTTCTAGCATTAGTAGCCAATTCATCCCTAAGATTTTTATCTGCAATTAACATTAACAACTTGCTCGCTAAGTCTTTGCAATCCCCTTTTCTGAATAATAAACCGTTTACACCATCGATTATAATGTCTGGTATTCCCCCAGCCGTAGAGCCTATTGTGGGTGTTCCTGAAGCCATTGCTTCTAGTAGAACCATTGGAAACGCCTCTGCTAAGGAGGGTAATACAAAGCAGTAGGCATTTGAATACAGGATCCTAAGGCTATTCCTATCTATTGCTCCTGTGAAAACTACCCTCTCACCTAGTTCCTCTTTAGCGTAGTTCATCATAGCCTTAGCATAGTTAGATATCTGTGTAGAGTTAAATGCGCTTGTTAATGGCCCTACAATAACAAGTTTGAAATTCTTTGGAACATCATTTACTATTTGCTTAAAAGCTCGTAACAATATGTGCACACCCTTCTCTGGAGATACCCTACCAACAAATAGGATATAGCTCTGCTCTTCCAATCCATATCTATCGAGAATTTGTTCATCCTTGAGCCCTGGCCTAAAGAACTCTGTATCGACGCCATTGGGAATTATAACCATTTTCCTTGGATCAATCTTAGCTTTCTCGATCAATGCCCTATACATAGTTTTGTTCAATGCAATCACAATATCAGCCAATTTCATAGTGTAGCCTTCCACAAGTCTAACTATCTTCTCCCCTATATGCACCTTGTTCTCAGGCCATAAAGGGTTGTGACATGTATATACAAAGCCTCTGCACTTGAGTTTTCCAACACTTTTATGTAGTGCTAATGCGAAGCCAGCCCAAGCAGTGTTAGCGTGAATAATGTCGAAGCCCTCCCTGCTAATGTATCTTGAAGCTGCTCCCCCAAATAGAAATTCCTTAATGATTCTCTCCTTGAAGCCTATAAATGGTTTAGCAGTTGGAATCCTAACAATTTGAGCACCATTAAGCTCCTCATAAACAAGCTTATTATCATCATAGTTAGCGTCTATAACTACAGCATCAACTCCAAACCTTCTTAAATGTCTTGAGAGCTGATACACATACTCCTCTACAGCACCACCCCTAACTGGAGGTACAGGTACAAGACCTGAAGATACTAGTGCTATCCTCAAACCCTTACACCATACCTCTGAAGAAGCTCCCTATAGAGACTCTTCATGATTTCGAATTCCCTCTTCAGCTCCTCTCTATGCATAGTTCTTGATAAACTTTCTCTTCTTGCAATGTGAAGAACGGGGTTGTTGGGAACGTATATGATGTCAAAACCTTTGAGAACTAGTTGCAGAGCAAAGTATTGTTCGTTTCCTGGTGCCCTCTTCAATAGTTTTTGTTCTGGGAACCAGATATCATAGATATAGCTTGTTTTGAAGCTCATGTTAGCTCCTCTGAGTGATAGTGAGTAGCAGGTTTTGCTTGGTATGCCGTATCCATGAGCTATGTTCAGCCTCTTTGTTATGTATACCCCTAGCCTATACTTCCTTAGTAGTGGAAGAGGTTGCTCAAGCCAAGATCTAATGAAAAACCGGTAGAGCTTTACTTCAGGCCTATCATCAGGTATAGGTAGAAGCCTTACTCCCTCCAAATCTATGTAGATATCCCTGCTACACACTCCAGCAACATGCTTGTAGAGAGTATGCAATTTAATGTACCTTTCTATCCATTTCTGCAGAGGTATATCATCATCATCAGTAAATATCGTTATATCTCCCTTAGCCTCCCTCTTACCCAAGTTAAGGGCATGAGTAAAGTAACCTTCTCTCTGTTCAATAACAACACAATTGAGGGAGTAACCCTGACACAAACTCTCAACAGCCCTAAGATCACAATCCTTAAGAACCAGAATAACCTCAAAGGACTTGTATGATTGACTCCTCAAACCTCTAAGCAAATACCTAAGATATGCACATCCCTTACTTGGAACAACAATAGAAGCCTTCATCACCATCTCTCCAGCACTTGTACCGTTGGTTCTCGAGCCTTTGTCGCAACAACCACTATCAATTGTCTTAGGCTTGGCCTTAACTTTACTATGGGGTATGCTAAGAGCCTTAAGATGTTTAGTTTTGTAGGCTTCTTTAAAACGATTCTCACCAAGTCTTTGAAGCTTAAGACCCTTAGGCACTCCTCTAGTAGGTGTTAGTACTAATAAGTATTAAATTATCTAATAGTCTTGAACTAGTATTAGCTTAGCTAACAAAAATACTTAAAGGTTGATGGTTCAAGGTTAATTGTGTGACCATAAGTCCTAGTCTTGAGCTTAAGATTAAAGTCTAATTCAATTAATGTAGATCTAAACAGCAACTCCTGTCAGTTATCAAACAATTGACGACTGTGCAAAACTTTCCTAATCATTCTTATAATGAACTTTGATATAGGAATGCCTACCCTAGCTACTTTAAGCATGTCCATAGTCTAAGCATCATTAGTGGCTAAAATGTTGAAAATAAAGAGCTTCCAACAATGCCAATGTTTTTTCTAGAGTAAAGTTACTTGCGAAAGCTACAGCATACTTTGAATACTGTTGGTATAGAGCGTTATTAGTAAGTATTAGTTCTATTGCTTTAGCAAGCTCTAACACATTACCGGGTTCAACAAGTATTCCTGTTTCTCCATCCCTTACTATTTCTGGTATTGCACCTACTCTTGATGCTATGACTGGCACGCCTGATGCTTGTGCTTCGAGAAGGACTATTGGATGAAGATCTTTTAGGGATGGGAGTACAAGGATCCTATGTGCTTTAATAATATGGTATTTCTTCTCTTCTTCAACAGGGCCTAGAAATGTTACATTGTTTTCGAGATTCAATTCTCTTGCGAGCTTTTTGAGCTTCTTCTCTAGATATTGCGGATCTGCTGGTCCTGCTATTGTTGCTTTGATGCTGGGTATTCTTTGTTTTACTATGCTTAGTGCTTTGATGAGTATGTGAACTCCTTTTCGGGGTACGATTCTTCCCAGGTATAATACATCCCCCATGATATCTACATTAGTTTTAAAGTTTAGTAGTTCTGATGGGATTGCTGGAAATCTAATTATAGCAATTTTCTCTGTGGTTATGCCTATGGATTCTAGCCAGGATTTTTCTAGCTCTGTATGAGCAACAAATGCATCTATGTCTTTACTTATAGCTTTGAGACCTAGTAATGCGAAAGGCATTGCAAGTTTCTGTACCAGGAAATCAAGTTCAATGACAGGGTAATGCAGCTCTGCTACCAGTTTATACCTGTAGTTCTTTTTCCAAAGAGCGAGCTGAAAGAGATGAGGATGAAGATTATGAGCATGGACTATGTCTGGATCTATTCTTTCTATGACCTCTCTAAGACCCTTTATAAACCTTGCATAACCAACTTTGATTTTCCCAGCTCTAAGTTTGAAAATTGTTACACCATCTTTTTCCTCAACACCATAATCCGAGATCTGCTTACCTGTAGTAACATCAAACGGCGTTGTTATCACATAGACCTCGTGCCCTTTCTTAGCTAATGCTGAGGCAACTGTTCTCACAATTGTCTCTACTCCACCGAATGATGGAGGCCAAGGATAATAGGAACATACATATGCTATTCGCATTAACCCTCCCCTCTAATTAGGTTCTTCATTGATGTAGCTTTTAAGGATTGAGAGGAGCCTCTCCTTAAATACCTCTTCATCGAATTGCAGAGCTCTATCAATTATAGATTTTGTGCTGAAACTTTCATAGGATGTTAACGCAGTTATTATGGCGTCTATCAGCTCCTTTACATTGCTAAACCCTATGCCATATCTACCCTTCTGAGTTATTTCAAGCCAAGGTCCATTTATCCCCTTCCTAACAATAGGTATGGCACCTGCAGCCATTCCTTCAACAACTGCTATTCCGAAGGGTTCATGAGGTGCTGGGTGAACTAGTGCTTTTGCACGAAGCAATCTATTTATCAGCATTTCCCTATCAGCGTTAATGAGTAGCTCAACGTTCTGCTCAAGTCCAAGGCTAGTAGTTAATCTATGAAGCATGTCCTCGCTACGTCTAAAACCTATAAGGCTTAACTTTGCATTTCTAATCTTCTTCCTTACGTAAGAAAATGCGTAAAGCACGTCCGTGAAGCGCTTATCAAGTTCAAACCGTCCTATACATACAACAAGGTTTTCTTTCTCAATATCCTTTTTCATTAATGCGCTATATATGGCCTTGCTTTGTACAGGAGGATGAAGTAGCAACACCTCATCAACGCTGATATTAAAGGTTTCTGCAACATGTTTTCTGGTAACTAAAGAATTTGCTAGCAAAAGCCATTTTTCAGGCTTGCTTTTAGTCACAAAGAATAGCGGGAATAGCGTTTCATGGATTTTCCACAGTAGCTTCTCATAGATGCTGGATCTATAGATTGTAGAGATGTACTTCTTAAGGCGAATTCTTGCAACATGTGGATAGTGTATGTATGCTATCCCCTTCTTATCGGCTAATACTAGGGGTATATCGTCAGATACCATGTAAAGGTCGTAGTCCTCAGATGAGAACGACTTAATAATTCTCGCTAGAAACGCTACAGTATAAGGGTGCTTAAACATGTGCATGGACTTAATATAGTGTACTGTAATCTTTGTAACAGGCTTCCCAAAGAATCTTGTAGCTATACTCAAACCTCGAGGATATGCTGTGATTAAGTGCACTTCGTAACCAGCATTGATTAAGGCTTCTAATACATTTAGCATTACGAAGTCTCCACCACCAAGATGAACACCAAAATCGTAGAGAACTGCTATATTCATAATTTCACTTCCTCCATACAATTTCTTTTGTCCATAGGTTTCTGATTGTTGCTAGTATTAGCTGTGCTTGTGTCTCTATCCATGTTCTGTATGGTTTGAATAGAAGTAATGCTATCCCTACTATGAATAGTGTTGTTGCTACTGGATGTAGAGTTAGTGCTTCTGTGAGTAGGAGTAGTGCTGATGCTGGTAGTAGCCATGGGTTTGCTAGATGAAGGTACGACTCTATAAGCCATATCTTGTCGAATGCTGTTTTTCTGTAGATGCCAAGTTTCTTTGCGTATCTCTTTGTGTGGAGGAAGTGTAGTATGAGGTGCTGTGCTCTCCTAACCTTCCTCATGAACCTGTCTCTCGATATAGGCTCCCTAGCAATAGCATCATCAACTTGTATAGCTCTGTAACCCATGAAAGCTATTAATGAGGCTGGTGTAGAGTCATCATTACCTGTATATGTTGGTAATCCACCTATCCTATCCAGTAAAGCCTTCCTAAACGCTACGAGAGCACCATTATGTATTGGCGTGCTATGAATCTTTGACTCAACAACCCTTATGTCATTATAGAACCTTCTATATGCAGACTCTGTTCCCAGCCCCTTCTCCAAAGGCTCTATAGACGCTGTTACAGCTCCAACACTAGGATCAGCAAAGTAGGAAACAACCTTCTTAAGCGTATCAGCATCCCAAAAACTATCAACATCAGTAAAGATAACAACCTCACTATCACTAGAAACAAACCTCAACACATAATTCAAAGCGTGAACCATACCCCTTCTAACACCCTCCTCAACAAGGATGACCTTGAAGTCTCTGTGGCTCTCCATCCACCCCCTAACAATGCTAGGAGTACCATCAGTACTAGCAGAATCAACAACAATGATCTCCACAAGCTCCTTTGGGTAGTCCTGAGAAGCTATATCATCGAGCTTCCTCCTAATCAAGTTAGCCTCGTTATACGTTGGAACAACAATTGTTGCTTTGGGTCTGTAGCTAGGATCTCTCCCCAGATCCCAGGACCTGTTAAGCCACCTGCTCCTCAGGTACAGGTAGTACAGTAGTGGGAAGCCGAAGTGGATCAGTGCAAAGGTTAGTGCTAACAGCGTTAATGTGTCTAGCGCGCTCATTGCTCAGGCGCCGAGTAACGGGATTCTACATACCACTCTATACGTGTTTGGGTTGTGGTAATAAAGCTGTGTAGGGGCTTAGAACCTAAGCTGTGGATGCTTCTTTCAAAGCTTTTCTAACTGCTTCTCTGTGCAAGGGTGTTTGCCAAGCTATGTGCTTGCCTATGCCTAGCTCCAGGTTTTTCTGGGGTGGTGGCTGGTCTATCCATAGCTCTGGGTCTCGATATGTTATGGAGCTTATGATTAGGTTGAGCTCTATGAGCTTCTGCATCAGCGGTAGCTTCTCCTTTGCTGGCAGCGTGTCGGGGTTCTCAACCGCTTCCAGTAACCACTTCCTCTCCTCAGCACTAAGTGAAAGGATGAATGTGTCTAGATCTTTAGAGGTTATGATGCTCTTTATCACCTCATCCACACTCCACCTCGCTTGGCATAGCTTTGCAAGCATCCCTGGGTTTCCACCTGTAAGTCTCCAAACCTCATCGAAGCCGGGCTTAGGATCAGGTAACAGCTTATATAGCTGCTCAAAGCCTTCCTTACTCATGTTCCACATAGGCATTATGTTTGCCCATCTATGCCTACCGATCTCGGTCTTTGAGACTCCCTCGCTTGTTGCCACGATTACCACCATGCGTTCGTAGCCGTACTGGGGATGCTCAATCATGTTTAGAAGCCCTTTGACATATGCTGCTGCATACCTTAACCCAATTGCTTGGAACACATCATCAGCTATGATAGCTACCCTCACCTTCCTCGCCTTGAGCAATTCCCTAACGAAGTCGAACAGCGCCCACGCAATACGGCTCAGAGCATCCTCAGCAATGGCTTTCCGAGCAAATTCTAGGAAAGCCTCCTTAATGCTTGGTATAGAGACCTCTGCATAGACAAGCTTATCCAGGGGATGGATGTAGAATACCTCGTAGCTCCTCTCCCTCAAAACCTCAGCTGCCTGCTTAAGCCAAGCTGATTTGCCGCAGCCCTCAGGACCATAAACAACTATAGGGAACCATGTGCCCCTCTCGCTCCACTCCAACACCTGCTGAATAGCTCTATCCCTATCAGCAAACTCAACCTCTAAACCAGCAAAGCTTAGCTTAACCCTCTTCACCATGGGCATCCCGACCTAGAGCAGGTAGATCTTAGCCTCCTTCAGCTCTCCCATAACTGGATCCACTTCAAGTCCTAGTGCCTCAAGGGTTACAAACACCTATAAGCACAGTATCCACATCATCTGATACCAGTATGTGTGTATATGCCTTCCTACCCATAACCTCCACAACACCTATACACTCATCAAGCTCAGCAACACCCTTAGCTGTTGCAATCCTTCTCCTTCCTATAACAGGTAGCTGAAGCTCATCAGCAACTCTTCTAGGAACCACAGTGAGTATGATAGCTGTACCCGCAAGAGCTTTAACAGCTACTGCCCTATCTGTGAAGGGGCTCCTGATAACAGCATCGATCAAAGCAAGACCCATTTCAGCACCAGTGCTTCACTTCTCAAGCACTTTCTTTGCTAGGTTAACCAGTGCTTCTACATCTCTAAGCCTTAGCCTAACATCATCGCTTCCCAGCCTCGCTTCGTGAAAACCATCCACATGTAGTTTGTATGCAGAGTCCCACCAGTGGTAAAGCTCATTAAGTTCAAGTCTCCTCATAATGCTTTTCACGGCACTCTCAAGAAGACCTGCTGTCCATCTACCCCTCTTAGCAGCCTCATCAGCTTCAGGCAGTTTAAGAGCTATGGCAATGGTTTTCACAGCTTCTTCAGTAGCCTTATAGAGCTTTTCAGAAGCCTGCACAAGGTCTTTATCGATGAGCTCGTTACCCTCAGCTAAGAATTTCACAGCAAGCTCAAGATATCTCCTAGCTTCATCAAATAATCTGTCGAAAGGTATTTCTTGACTCATTAGCTTAACACCAGCATCTACCTTATTATACTGACTTGAGCTATCAAACAAATCTAGGTGTTTAGCTGGTTGCGTAGTTTAAGGCTTTCAAAACTCTATAATGGTCTATGCAGCTCTCCACGGCTTACGAGTAGAAATAGAGGGTTAGATCCTCTTTATCAGCTTCTCCACATCTTCTATTAGTTTCTCAACTTTTCTAAGCTCTTCCTCAACCTCTTCATGTGTTAGAATGTTGCTGTAGAAGCCATCGCTGTGTAGCATGCTCCTCCTAGCCTCAACCCTATCGTATATCCCCAGCTCCACAACTTCGTGAACCTTCTTCGACAAGTCCCTAAGCTTTCTCCTTCTATCAACATGAGTCTTAGTCTCCTCAAAACCGTAGCTAAGGAGAAGGGCATCAACAGCTTTAACTGTTGCTAACCAGCCCTTCTCACATGCATCCCTAATCCTCAACACATCCCCGCTCCTAACACCCTCCCTAAGCTCTTCAAAAGCCTTAGAAAGCACCCTTCTAGCCTCCTCAAGAATGCTGAAAGCATCCAAGGCTCCTAACACCAAATCCAAATCTATATACCTAGCTAATAAGCTTTAGGCAATCAACATGAAAAGCGTATGTGATTCCAAGCCATGTAATCAATGGATTAGCAAACATGATACTGCCAATGTCAATGTATAGAATATTTCTTGATCTGGGTATGCCTCTCCTTCGTAGAAGTATGTGTAAAGCTTCTCAGATGCCTGAACAAGGTTCTCATCAATTAGCTCCCTCAAGACGCTTCAAAACATCATCAAATAGCTCATCAAAAGATTTTTCACGATCCATCAACTTAGCATCCACACTAACACCAGTATTTACTTAGTTTATCTCCTTTCTAGGGTTCTTCATTAATATGTAATCTCTTCTCCTACCCCTAAGCTATGATCAGACCCCATGTTAAGAACCTTACTGTGTTAGAGTAGCAATAACTTGGTTTTCCTTAGCTTTCCGGTTACTGGATCCACCTCCAAGCCTAGTTGCTCAAGCACTGTAACACCTATGATCACATTGTCTAGCTCATCTGAAACAAGTATTCTTGCAGGTGTCTCTTCACCCATGATCTCAACGACTCCGAATCTAGCCTCAAGCTCTGTAGCACCCTTAGCTGTCTGGACGAGGCTCTTACCAATCACTGGTAAACCAAGCTCATCAGCAATTTTGTGAGGAATCACTGAAAGCGTAGCACCAGTGTCAACAAGTGCTTTAACAGAGACACTTCTACCTGTGAGCGGGTTCTTAATAAATGCATCAACCCATACATAGCCCATGACTAGTCACTAAGTCAAGCTTTTTAGCTTTTACAAAGAGTATATAAGTTTTAATAACTGCTTAACTCCCAAAACCCTTAAACTCTCCACAAACACCTCTCTAATCACCCTACCAATTCTTATTCTTGGCAAAGCGTCTCTAAGTCCACACTCACACTCTCTATACCTCAAACCCCTCATAATAGCTACTGGCACACCCTCAGCTGTTTGTTTGAAGAGTAGTGAGGTTGCTGAGCATATCTCGTGAACAACTATGTCTACACCACCATACTTAGGGTTTCCGTATAGATCTCTACACCCAAAGCACCTATCCACAGGGTCTATACCCCAGGAACCCCTAGCAAAATCTAGTGACCCCCCTAAGAAGAACTCTGTATCACATATAACTACAGCTACTCTTCTCCCAGTAGCCTCCCTAATACCATCCCTAATCATCTTAGCAACCTCATCATGATTCTCAATAGGTATTGCGTAACATCCTGGTGAAAGGTTTGATGAGTCTACCCCGCTATCACTCCACAGCATACCCTCTCTAAGTGTTATGAAAAACGCTGGGTACTCGTCTAGGAGCCTCCTCATAGCCTCCACATCCCCAGCTAAAGGCTTTAGGTTCACAAGACCCTCATCAGCAAGCCTCTTGATAGGCACAACAGCTAAAACATCATCACAATTCCTTAACACGAGCTCAACAAACCTTGCATCAAGACCAGTCTTACTAGCTAACCTCAGAGCCTTCCTAGAAGGCTTAACATCATCAACCTTAACAACCCTGCCAAGGCACTTAGACACAAGCTTATCCGTAACAACAACCACATCGCCATCAACAACATCAACACCTTGAAGCCTAGCAGCATTGAGAATCTCCTCAGCAATGTTACACAGTTCTTCAACAACACACATCTTCAAACCAATGATTTCAACACTGCCCATAGCCAAAGCCTATCGTAGCTGTTTCTAGTTTTCATAAAGGTTTATAAGGTTGCATTATTACACATCTTGATGAGATTCCCTGTGAGGGGTGAAGAGCCCATAGGGGCTCTCCCCAAGGGCAGCAGCCCAAGGTGTGGGGTTCCTGGGGTGGCTCTGAAAGCCCCTAAGGCGGATGCAGACCCAAGGAGCGATGAGGGGGAATAGAGATGAGGCTATGACCATAAAGCAATATGAATCTATATAAGAGCTGAACCCCTATCTCTGGATACGCTCTTGCACAACCCCCTTAGCTAGGTTCACCAAAGCATCTATATGACCAAGTCTCTTAGCAACATCTACACTTCTAAGCCTAGCATCGTGAAAACCATCAACATGTAGCCTGTATGCAGAGTCCCACCAATCCATAAGC
>JAPWUB010000064.1 GCA_028275745.1 Desulfurococcales archaeon
CTAACAATAGAGAAAGAATTAAACAACCTAGCGAGACTTGTTGAGAAGGAGCTACCACAGTACAACAAACCAGTAATATACAGCATAGCAATAATAAACGATGACTGGTTTAGTTGCAGCCTATGCATCCTACTCGCTGGCGCTGTATGTATGTTACTTGGTCAGATAGCTGTAAATGCAGTGTGTCCACCAGCATGCGCAATGGTGTGTGCAATATTCGCAGCACAATGGTGGCTTGCAACGATATGTGTCATAGTTTGCGGATCTACATGTAGTACACTAGTACAAGCAATAATACAGATTGGCGTACAGACAGCATGTCAACTTGGAGGAATGATATTATGCTCATATATAGGTGCATGCCCATGAAAAGCATATGTATTTCTGCCTAGCCTAGAGTAGTTTATAGGTGCAGAGAAATGGTTGCACAACCTCCGTATCTATGCATAGTTGACGCTACCATACTTGCGTTAACTGGTTTTGCCATCACCTTCTTACTAAGTTATTGGAGGCCACCTAGGATTGTGTTTCGCGAACCAGAAATTAGAATCTTTAGGCTCCATACTGTTAAGGAGGATGGCTCTATAGAGTCTATAGAGCCTGTTGAACTGCATTCTCTACCACCTGAGAAACAGAGAGTTGTTGAGGAGAAGATTAAGGTTTTGCAGGAGGAGTTGAAACGTGAAGCTATTCAGAAGGTTATTGAAAAGTGGAGGGATACACGCCTTAAGCACGGACTAATATCGGCATCAGTCTTCGCCATTGGAGTATTTATTGTGACGCATCTACTCTGTAGAATTATGATATGCCCAGCATGCGTACCATAGCAAAGCAAGATCATTTTTACGCTTAAAGCTAAGATCCTACCATAAACCAATCTTTTTTGCTTCATCGCTAAGGCATCTCTTTGAATTGTGTTTACCAGCTTTAAGCGTAAATTTCTGTAGGTTGTTAGTCTCTATCTGTGGTTGTGTATGAGTGTTTCTTTTGTTGGTTGTCCAAGGGATTGCTATGATACGTGTAGGCTTAGGGTTGTTGTTGAGGGTGGTAGGCTTAAGAGTGTTGCTGGTGCTGATGATGATGTTACACAGGGTGTTACGTGCCCTAGGGCTGCTAAGGATATTGAGAGAGTCTACTCCTCGTTAAGGGTTCTCTACCCAGCTGTTAACACTGGTTTGGGTTTTAGGAGAATTGATTGGGATTCTGCTCTAGAGCTCCTAACTAGCAGGCTTCTTGAGGTTCTTGAGCGTTGGGGTCCTGAGAAGGTTCTCTTCCTGGAGTACGCAGGTAATAGGGGTGTGTTGACGAGGTATGCTAGTAGAAGGCTTTGGAACTACCTAGGAGTTACACAAACAGATGGGAGTATATGTGATGCTAGCGGTGATAAAGCTCTTAGGCTAGTATATGGCTCGACATACGGTGTCTTCCCCCAAGAGATAGATAATCTCAGAATGGTTGTTGCATGGGGTTTTAACGTAGCTGTTAGCGCTCTTCATCTATGGAGAAGGGTTCTTAGGATGAAGGAGCGCGGTGGAGTAATTTACACAGTTGATGTTAGGCTCACGGAGACTGCTAGACTTAGCGATAAGTTCATTAGGGTGAGGCCAGGGTCAGATGGCTACCTAGCTCTCGGCATAGCCAAGTACCTAATCGATCACGACCTTGTTGATAGAGACTTTATTGAGAGGTACACCTACGGCTTTAACGAGCTTGTTAAGCACCTAGAGAGCTACAGTCTCGATGTTGTTGAGAGGGTTACTGGAGTACCTAAAGAGGTTGTTGCTGAGTTTGCTGAGGATCTAGCTAATCACAAGCCATTCGCTATCCTCATAGGCTATGGGTTGCAGAGGAGGCGCGGTGGTGGAGAGATTGTTAGATCCATAGCCATACTACCAGCTTTACTTGGTATTCACAGAGGGTTCTACTACAGCAATACAGATGGCTTACCGATAAATCTTGCTGGTGTTACAGGTGCTGATAGGTGGGGGCCTAAGAGGGTTGTTAGTATGGAGAGGGTTGCTGAAGAGGTTTATAGGGGTGAGTACAAGTTCATCTATATACACCTGCACAACCCAGCTGCAACACTACCAAACTCACACAGGTTTATAGAGGGTGTTAAGAGGGATGATGTGTTTGTAGTTGTTCACGAAACTCACTGGAGCGACACGGCTAGGGTAGCCGATCTTGTTCTACCTGCACCAACATTCTTCGAGAAGCTAGATGCTGTCTTCAGCTACAGCCACAACGTTGTGTACCTAAACAAACCTGTTATAGACCCTTTGGGCGAGGCTTTGGGGGAGTACCAGCTAATGTGCGAAATCACTAAGAGGATTGCTAGAGAGGCTTATAACGAGATCTGTCTAGACCCGTTCGAGGTGCTTAGGATAGGGTTTGGGGATGAAATACTCAAGAATCTTATTGAGCAGGGTTACGCAGTTCTAAAGCCAAAGCCCAAAGATGTTTACCAAACCCCGACAGGCAGGATAGAGCTTTACAGTACCCAAGCAGTTAAGGAGGGTTTACCACCACTACCAACACCACCACCAGGTGAAGAAATTGGTGAGAACGAGTTCATCCTAATCACATCGGCTCACGTAAAGTATATCCACACACAGTTCGAGGAGGTTTATGGAGGTGTACCTGCAGAGCTACACATAAGTCCTGAGGATGCTGAGAAGCTGGGGATACTGGATGGAGACATTATTGAGGTTTTCGATGAAAAGGCATCGTTTATAGCTAGAGCAGTTGTTGATAAAGGTCTTCAGAGAGGTGTTCTGTGGATGCCTAGACATGCAAGAAGCATCAACTTGTTAAGGGTGAGCGCATTAATGAGCAATGATGTTGATGCTTATGGCGGTGCCGTCCTTAACTCGACAAGGGTAAGGGTTAGGAAATTGGGGAAAGTCACATAGATTCTGTTCAGCATCTCTGTAAAAGAGCTTTGGACTCTCCTTATAGGTAATTATGCTTAAAGCTTTTAAACCCATCCAATGGGTTTAAGGGGTTTGGTGAAACTATGCGCCAATGGATTTAAAGCTGTTGAGATCTGTTCAGGAAGCAGATATAATACCGAAGTACTGGTACAATATAGTTCCAGACTTGCCTGAAAACTTGCCGCCAATGCGCAAACTCGATGGATCTGTTGTGAAGCCTGAGGAGCTGAGGGCTATATTTGCTAAATCGCTTGTTGATCAGGAGTTCTCTACAGATAGGTTCATTCCTATTCCAGAGGATTTGAGAGAGCTATATGCTGAGCTTGGAAGACCAACCCCACTACTAAGGGCCTACAGGTTGGAGAGGTATCTGGATACACCTGCAAGGATATACTACAAGTATGAAGGTGTACTCCCAACAGGATCACACAAAGTTAATACTGCTGTTGCTCAAGCATACTTCATTAAGCTTGATGGGTTCTCAAGGGTTGTTACAGAGACCGGTGCTGGGCAGTGGGGCTCTGCATTAGCATTGGCTGGAAGCCTGTTTGGTTTGAAGGTCAGGGTCTACATGGTTAGGGTAAGCTACGAGCAGAAGCCATATAGGAGAATCTTGATGCAGCTTTATGGGGCTGAGGTTGTTCCAAGTCCAAGCACATTAACAGATGTTGGTAGGAAAATCCTGAGTGAGAACCCCAACCATCCAGGGTCTCTCGGTATAGCTATAAGCGAGGCTATAGAGGACACTATTAAGAACCAGGACACAACAAGGTATAGTCTAGGCTCTGTACTGAACCATGTACTCCTGCACCAGACAATCATAGGCCAGGAAGCTCTGAAGCAGCTTGAGGCAATAGGCGAGGATCTGCCTGACTACGTGGTTGGCTGTGTTGGTGGTGGAAGCAACTTTGCTGGCTTAGCTTACCCAGTATATTACGAGGCTATTGTTAGGGGTAGGAAAAAGGATGTGAAGATAATTGCTGTAGAGCCCAAGGCCGTGCCATCTATGACTAGAGGGGTGTACACATATGACTATGGAGACACAGCTGGCTTAACACCTTTGCTAAAGATGTATACAGTAGGCCACAGATACACACCTCCACCAATACATGCAGGTGGGTTGAGGTATCACGGCGTAGCTCCAACACTTGCAGTACTAGTTAAAAATGATGTTGTAAAACCTGTTGCATACCACCAGACAGAGGTGTTTAGTGCTGCACAGCTATTTGCTAAGGTGGAGGGAATAGTACCAGCACCAGAATCAGCACATGCAGTTAAAGCAGTTATAGACATAGCTCTAGAGGCTAAGAAGAGGAATGAGAAGGTTGTGATATTATTCAACATGAGTGGTCATGGACTACTAGACCTAGCTGGTTATCAAGAGTATCTAGAGGGAAGACTAAAAGACTTTGAACCACAGCACATAGACTTATCATACCTACCAAAAATGCCGGAATAAGGAAAAAGATTGGGTTTAAGAACCTTCACATCCTCAGCTTTTTTCCTTAAATGACTTCTAGCTTAAATATTTTAGATGATGCACGCTTTCGCTATGCTAATGGGTTTATACGGAGGTAAAGGTATTAAGCACTTGAATCAAAGCTTTTTTCACTATTTCTTTACAAGTAGGTACCTCTCATAGATCATTACAACCCTGTCTCTCTCGATAAAGAACTCTACTGGTATTCTCGTGTACAAAGTTGCTATGTAGAACCTTGCATAACTCTCCTCAACCTTATCAAGCACGAGGTTTGCTATAGCTCTCCTATTGTAGGGATCCTCAAGGATTAGCATATCTCCGGCTCTCCTAACCCTTAGCACAACTGATTCTCTGTAACCTGTGTATAGACCCTCAATCCTATCAACAACCCTATCAATCTTTAGGAACTGCAACCTGGACTCATCAACTCCAGCCGCTATTGCAAGTGCGTATGCTCCTATGAGGGATAGTGGGTAGCCACTAGCGTTAGAGGCCAAGGCTACTGCAACCCTTTTCTCAGGTAGGTAGCCCATGTAAGCTGTGTAGACATACACCGAACCGCTGTGACCAACAAGCTTGTACTCACCTGCAAAGCTATCGTGAATTATTAGTCCATAGCCGTAGTACTTGCTTGTAGGAGACTCGTAGGGTAGCCTAACATGTGGCTTCTCCATAAGCTCTACATTCTCTCTACCAAGTATCTGGGCACCTCCTATAGATCCCCTATTAGCCAAGGCGTAAGCAAACTTCACTAGGTCTATAGGCGATGTGAATAAGCCTCCATCCGACGATATGCCAAAGAGTGGCTCAGCCTTTGTAATAGTGTCGTCCCTTATGTAGTACGGCGTAGCCTTGTTGCTATCCCTCTCAAACTCTTCTCTTGTGAAGTAGGCTTTCTCCATACCAATAACGCTAGCAATGCTCCTCTTAACATACTCCTCGTAACTAACTCCAGCAACTTTCTCAATGATTTTACCCAGTATTACGTAGCCCTCGTTTAGGTAGAACCACCTTTCACCAGGCCTCATCCTCGGGTAATCCTCGTAACCAGCTATATAAACCAAGACATCATCTGGTTTGGCGATTGGTAGTAGCATATCTTTTCTAAAGCCGTAGTATGTATCTATCAATGCCTCTGCATAGCCAAGCGCTGGAATTCCAGATGTGTGGGTAAGTAGGTGGTGTACCCTTATCCCAGGATCCCTAACAACACTCACATACTTAGAAACAGGATCGTCAAGACTGAGAAGACCCTTTTCAACAAGTTGCATAATAGCTGTCGCGGTGAAAGCCTTTGTCACAGAACCAACGCAGTAGCTTGTCTTAGGCGTTGCAGGAGCGGATGTCGCTAGATCTCTAAAGCCGAAGCCCTTAGCATATATAACCTCACCATCCCTTACAACAGCTATTGAAAACCCTGGCATCCTATACCTAGACATCTTATCGAGAATAAACTTCTCAAGCCTCTCAAAACTCAAGCTGTTCACCATTTAGATTCTATAATATCATTAAGATTCTTCATTTAAGTATTCCATAAAAAATTTATTATAGTTTACTACTCACCAATCTATACATTGTT
>JAPWUB010000065.1 GCA_028275745.1 Desulfurococcales archaeon
CCGTTCTCTATAGTGTCCATAATGTCCTTGGCTAGTATGCATAGTGAGGTCTTCGAGTTTTCGCAGAAGCGAATAATTTCTTTGAATACCTCACCCCTAATATCATCCACCTCCTCCTCAATGCGTTCAACAGCCTCTGCAAGTTCGAGAACCTTCTTAGGATCTTCAGCAAGCCTCTCTATAGCTTCCCTAATAGTCTTCGACGCCTCAAGAACCTTTCTACCCATTGATAAGAACCTCAACACAATGCTTTCTGGCGGCCTCTCCCTAATGTCGAAGAGTAGCATTACCCTTCTACTCCATGCTTTAGCATAGGAAGCTATATCGTCGAGGGATAGTACTAGCCTTACAATAGTCTCTCTATCAATTGGGTGAAAGATCTCTTTAGATAGTTCAGCTAAAAGACTCCTCTTTATATCATCAGCTTCTCTCTCAAGTCTAAACACCTCTCCCCATTCCTTATCAGCGGCCTTAGCATTGTTTTCCGAGTAAGCTTCTAAGACCTTAACGGCGTGCTCTACAACCTCAATAACCTTCTCAGCGTGCTTCAAGCTCATCTTGATGATGTCCTTTCTCCTCTCCTTAGATATCCAAATCCAGGTGCTCATGAGCTAAGCACCTATTTACACACCTATATACTTCAAGAGGGTATAAATAGCTATTGCGAGGGATGCTGTTACAGGAACTGTTATTACCCAGGCGAACATTATGAAGAGCACAAGCTTTATGTTAATAGCCCTCAAGCTTCTGTGCCTAGCTACCCCAGCACCTATGATAGCTCCTACAGCTGCGTAAGTTGTTGATATGGGCATTCCGTAGCCAAAGAGTATGTATGGAACTGTTGTCCAGAGCCACACAGCAATACCATCCGCATTTGCTGCAACACCAGTGGTTATATCAAGCCTTGTTATCCTGTAAGCCATTGTCTCAACAACCCTCCTACCAATAATAGCTCCTCCAACACCTGCAAACACAGTCACATACAGTGCTAACAACCTCATGGTAGCTTCATCAGGGGTTCCAAGAATTCTCGAAGTTATGGTTACGTATACACCAGCAGCATTCGCAGCATCGTTAGCTCCAAAACTATATGCAGCAATAAATGCCATTACAATGGCGGCGAGAGAAGCTATTCTCTCCCCTTTCTTCGCAAGCCACTTATTGAAGTAGTAGAGGGGGATAGCAAGAGCCATAGAACTTAGAGGCGATACAATCCAGCTAAGGATTATTTTGATAACCACGTCAAGGTTTAGAGTCCTTAAACCCTGAAGGGTATAGGCAATACCTACACCTATAACGCCACCAACAATGCTATGCGTTGTTGATATGGGGATACCCTTAAGCGTTGCAATCATAATCCATGTAAAGCCAGCAAAAGAAGCTGCTAAAGCACCTGCTAAGTCAAGCTCCCTCACAATACCTTTACCAAGGGTCTTCATAACCATGTACCCCTGAATCACTGCACCAGCAATAACTGCTACAATGAATAGTGCTATGGCTCGTCTATAGCTAAGAACTCCTGAACCAATGAGAGGAGCTATAGAGTTTGCCATGTCGTTGCTTCCCATGGCAAAGGCGTAGAGAGCTGATGCTACAAGACCCGCTATTAATGCGTAATGCAAGGAGCTATACACCACTCACCTAATTGCTTGTGTTTTCATTTTAAATCTAAGCTATTGTATGTGTATATAAAACTATAGTTATGTGTATAGATTCTGAAGATACTATACACATTAATAATTGCGACAACCTCAAAAGCAAATGCCTAATATATTATTCCCCAGTCCTAGAACATAAGGCTGTGATGAGGTGTAGTTTAGGGTGAGCATTGTAGCAGTTGATGTTGGTGGGACCTTCACGGATTTTGTGTTTGTGGATGAGAAGGGCAATATACATACGATGAAGCTTCTTTCAACTCCTAGGAATCCTGAAAAAGCTGTTATAGAGGGTTTGGAGAAGCTAAACTTTAGAGAGGTTGTGCATGCAACAACTATAGCTACTAATGCGTTGCTTGGTCAGGTAGGTCTAGAGGTTCCTAGGGTAGCTCTATTCACAACTAAGGGCTTTAGAGACGTTATTGAGATTGGTAGGCAAAACAGGCCAAAACTCTATGACTTCTACTTCGATAAGCCAAAGCCCTTGGTTCCTAGGGAGCTCAGGTTTGAGGTAAGTGAAAGGACTTTGCCTAGTGGGGAAATCCTGAAGAGTGTTGATCCTGGTGAGGTTGAGGAGCTTGCTAGGAAAGCTATTGGCATGGGTGCTGTAAGTGCTGCGGTATCATTTCTCCATTCCTACGCTAATCCAGAGAATGAGGTTGTTGCTGGCGCTATACTGAGGAAGTTGTTCAAGTATGTCACGCTATCTCATGAGGTTGCCTGGGAGCCTAGAGAGTATGAAAGGACTAGTACAGCTGTTGTTAACGCTGCTCTAATGCCTGTTGTGAGTGACTACCTGGAGAGGCTTAGGAGCTATGTTGAGGGTAGGGGAGGCAAGATATACGTAATGTCTAGTTCTGGAGGGCTAGTATCAGTTGAGGAAGCATCCAAGAGACCTGTACAAATAATTGAGTCTGGGCCTGCAGGAGGAGCTGTTGCGGTAGCAGAGTTTGCTAAGCTACTTAACCTAGGGAAGGTCATATCGTTTGACATGGGTGGGACAACAGCTAAGGCAGCAACGGTTATAGACTTCGAGGTTCAGCTAACCACAGAGTATGAGGTTGGTGGTGAGGTTCATCATGGCAGAGTTGTTAAGGGTTCTGGATACCCCGTGAGATACCCATTCATCGACTTATCAGAGGTTTCAGCTGGTGGAGGAACAATCATATGGAGGGATGAGGCTGGAGCGCTCAGAGTAGGGCCTATAAGTGCGGGTGCAGACCCTGGACCAGTATGCTATGGTAGGGGAGGCAAGGAGCCCACAATCACAGATGCAAACCTTGTTCTAGGCAGACTTCCAGACGCATTACTAGGAGGCTCAATGCCTTTAAACAAGGTTGCTGCTCTAGAGGCTCTGAAGAGGCTTGGAGACCCCTACGAAGTTGCCGACCAAGCTATCAAGATGATTAACCTTGTTATGGCTAGGGGAATAAGGCTTGTAACTGTTGAGAGAGGTCTTGACCCGAGAGACTTTGCCCTAATGGCTTTCGGTGGTGCAGGACCACAACACGCTGTTTTCCTAGCTGAGGAGCTGGGTATAGAGAAGGTTATTATACCGCCACTACCAGGGCTATTCACAGCTTTGGGCATGCTGATGGCTGACTTCAGGTTTGAGGCTAGGAAAGCCTATCCAAGGGATCCTGAGGAAGCATTTAAGGAGCTAGAGACTCAGCTTTCTCACCTAAACCCAGATTACTTTGTTAGGTACGCAGATGTTAGGTATAAGGGTCAGGGCTGGGAACTAACAGTACCTGTAGGAAAACCAGCAACCATAGAATCTATTAGGAGAGTGTTTGAGGAGAAGCATCTTGCTACATACGGTTTCAAGCTTGATAGAGATATAGAGGTTGTTGTTGTAAGGGTGTTCGCTGTTAAGAGAAGGGTTAAGCCAGTACTTAGGGATCCACCAGCTGAGGGTTCTCCAGAGATTAGTGAGAAGGAGGTTTTCTTTGATGGGTGGGTGAAGGCAGCTGTATATAGAAGGGATCAGCTACCATTGGGGTACAGGATAACGGGACCAGCAATAATTGTTGAAGACTACTCAACAATTGTTATACCCCCTAAGTGGGAGGCTAGAGTAGGTAAGTTTGGTGTTATTGAGGTGAGGAGATGAGCTGGGAAATAATTCATAGAGCTACAGAGTTCATAGCTGAAGAGATAGGTGTAACCCTTAAGAGATCAGCGTTCTCACCAAACATTAGGGAACGTGAGGATCATAGCGTAGCTGTTGTAGATGCTGAGGGCAGGATAGTTGCTCAAGCCGAGCATATACCGGTTCACCTAGGATCCTTCTACATAGGCATTAAGAATATCCTGGAGTTCCTAGAGAAAGAGGGTGTGGAGCTCCTAGAGGGAGATATTGTAGTAACCAACGATCCATACATTAGCGGAACTCACCTAAACGATGTCATGATGCTATCCCCGGTACACGTTGATGATAAGCTCGTTGGTTACATAGCTACAAAGGCTCATTACGTAGATGTTGGAGGGCCATTACCAGCATCACTGAATCCCAATGCTAAAACAATTTATGAAGAGGGGGTTATAGTACCACCTGTGAAGATAGTTAAGAGGGGTGAGGTAGATAGAGAGATACTAAGCATAATCCTAAGCAACTTCAAGACACCAGACTACGCAATAGGCGATATACATGCACAGATAGCTGCTCATAGGGCAGGAGCTCAAAGGGTGAAGGAGCTATTCCAGAGATTCAGTAACGTGCTGAACGCGTGGAGTCAAGCAATTGAGTATACACGTAAGCTTGTCCTGATGGAGTACGAGAAGTGGCCTGAGGGTATCTATGAAGCTGAGGACTACCTCGATTGGAGAGGCAAGCTCTACAGGATCAGGGTTAGGCTTGAGATTAGGAGGAGCGGTATAGTAGCAGACTTTACCGGTACAGATAACCAGGTTGAGGAACCAATAAATGCTGTGCTTGGTGTAACCTTTGCAGCTACATCATTTGCTATTAGATGTGCTTTAGGTAAGGATATACCTGTTAACCACGGCTTCTACTCAACAATCTCAGTCACAGCTCCTCAGGGAACCCTTGTAAACCCTATTAAACCAGCACCTGTAGGAGCAGGAAACCTAGAGACATCGAATAGGATAGCAGATGCAGTGTTCTTAGCACTCTCAAAAGCATTACCAGGTAGGATACCAGCAGCAGCCTCAGGCACCATGATGAATGTGATGATAGGTGGTGTGCACCAAGGTAGGTACTGGTCATACTACGAAACAGTTGGTGGCGGAACTGGTGCAAGGCCTTTCAAGGACGGTGTATCAGGAGTACATGTAAACATGACCAACACTAAGAACACGCCGATAGAGATTGCTGAGAGGGAGTACCCAATAATGTTCACAGCGTATGGGATTAGGGAAGGAAGTGGTGGAAGAGGAAAGTATAGGGGTGGAGATGGAATAATAAGGGCATTCAAGGTACTGACACAGGCAACGCTAAGCATAATAGCATCAAGGTTCGAGACAGCTCCATGGGGTCTAGAAGGAGGTGAGCCAGGTAAACCAGCAAGAGTAACGATAAGGAGAGCTGATGGTAGAGTGGAGGAGGTAAAGCAACAAACAGTAGTACTGAATCCAGGAGATGAAGTAGTTATTGAGACTCCTGGAGGCGGAGGCTACGGAAAGCCAGGGAAGCAGTAAAGCATCTACTTCAGCTCTAAAAGATGCTTCTTAAGAATTTTTGATCTAGGGTATCAGGCTTTCCCCACTTACATCATCAATCAGCTTACTGGGCCACCATCATCACAAACAGAAGAGCTATAAGCATTACGTGCTTAACTCTCTAAGCTCTCCATTAAACCTAGGAAAACTTATTATAGTAAAGTACTGCTTAGGCTTTAAGGTGTTGTGCAGCTGTTAAGATCTTGTGATGAAACCCCTCTCCGTCTGAGTAGTGATGTAGCTCACGATACGCTGACAAAAGCTTTTTTAAGGCACTGGAATTGCTAGTCCTACTCCAAGTACACGATTCACCTTTTCAATAACCTTTACTGGATCTGTCTCTAGATTCATCATTGCGTAAGCAACGTCAATGTTTTCAGGAATGACTATCGCTTCCTGATGTATTGCCTGAGCAATTA
>JAPWUB010000066.1 GCA_028275745.1 Desulfurococcales archaeon
ATGGTGCTGGTAAAACAACTACTCTAAGGATTGTTGTTGGGTTGCTGAAGCCGGATTCTGGTAGGGTTCTTATAGAAGGTGTTGATGTTCATGTTAACAGGGTTGAGGCTTTAAAGAGAGTTGGTTTTGTTCCTGATTACCCTAATCTACCAGCGTACTTAACACCCCTGGAATTCTTCTACTATATAGCAGCTTTAAGGGGTTTTAGGAGAAGTGATGTTGAGGAGGATATAAGGAGATATGTGAAGCTTTTTGGGCTAGAGAATGAGGTTAAGAAGCCGATAATGGCATTGTCTAGAGGTAATCTACAGAAGACCGCTATTATAGCGGCTCTAATTGTTAAGCCAAGAGTTATTGTAATGGATGAGCCGTTGACGAACATAGACATTGATTCGCAGATAATCTTCAAAAAGCTTGTTAAGAAGATGGCTGAGGAGGATAAAATAGCATTCTTGATATCAAGCCATATGCTACCGCTTATAGAGGGTGTATGCACTCATGTGGGGATAATTGATAGGGGTAGAATGATTGCTGAAGGAGATATGGACACCATCCTTAAAATAGCTGGTGAAAGAGCTAGGTTTGAGGATGTGTACATGAAGATTATGGGGAAGTCAATATGAGGAAAGCTCTCCTAGTAGCAAAGATAGTATTCATGAACAGGTTCCTAGCGACGTTCAGACCCTACAGCACGTCTAGGAGGGGGAGAGCTCTTGCTAAATTTGGTGTAGCTCTGCAGATAGTGTCCCTAGTATTCCTAATTATCATGTCAATTGCTTTAGCAATGATTGCTCATATGGAGGGAAGGATAAACATATTTAGCTATGCATCTCCTAATGACCCATTAGTAGCGTCAATTCTAATTGCTATACTTACCTACAGTCTTCTCTACCTCAGTAACGTTAGGGCTATTGTTTACTACCCTAGCGAAGAATTCCTTCTCTATCAACCACTACAGCTTTACGAGATCTATATAGGGCTTTACCTAGGGGAATCCCTCACATACATCCTCATAATAGCATTTGCGGCAACACTTTCTCTAGGCATGGCGCCTAAGGTAGCTTACGCAATTTTCTTTGGCTCAATCTTTGCAGCTCTTGTTCTAACTCCCATTATGAGACTTGTCATTGCTATAGCATCTAAGCGTGGGTACCTAGAAATTGTGAAGGCATTTCTCTACACATACATTGTTATGGGAGTTGCTCACACAGCTTACGAGGTTCTAAATCAAAAGTCATTCACATTATCTCCTCTGCTACTCTACCCAGCTTCAGCAGGGTACTTACTAGGCATAGCAATGATGAAGACTCTAGGCTTTGTAGCTATAGCTCTATACCCACTTGCATGCCTAGGTCTAGGACTCGTACTTGCACATCAACTAGGGAAAGCAATTGATATAAGCGATTTTGTAAGCTTTGAGGAGGCTGCGTTTCGCAGGCCACGATCCTTGAAGGAGCTTAAGAGAGATCTAGTACTTGATTGGGGTTCTCCGGAAGAAGCTGTCAAGAAATCTCTTCTCTACCCCGTATTCACTCCTAGGAGAGTGGTTATGAGGTATGGTCTAGGAATGGCGGTAGCCTTGCTACTAGGTGAAGCAATAAAGCTTGCTCTAAATGCTCTAAATGTCGAGATCCAGATACCAATGTTTAGTATTATCATAGTTTTAGCAATGATCCTGCACTCGCTAACCTATTCAATTGTTTATGAGTTTCTTCTATACGATGCAAAGTTTCTTTGGGTACTAAGGCTATACCTAACAGATATGGGCATCTATGCGAGGATTATGCTCATCAAGAGCTTTGTCAAGATAATGCTGTCAGCGGAGATAGTGCTTCTATTCCTTGCAGGGCTTATGAATAGCTATATCTATGCATTGGCACCCATAATTCTGCCACTACCCCTAACACTCTATGCACTCGCAATAACTCTCTTCACATTACCATATATGAGGAGGGTGAGGATAGAGACAGTAGCTGATGTAATAAGATCAGAAAGCATGGTTCTGGTAAGAGATCCTGCAACACAGCTACTATCCATAGCAGACATTGTCATTGCATACACAATACTCTCAACACTAGTATTCGTAGCACCAGCAATAGCTTCAGCACCACAACCACACACATTCATAGCACTAGCAGCAGTATATGCATCAACATACGCTACATACAAGCTAAGCGTAAAGCTGTTACAGAGAAAGTTTACAGAAGTGGATGTACCCATATAGCAATAACTGAACTAGAACGGTCAATGACAAGCATATTCAATTCCTGTACCACCGAAAAAATAACCCCTTTTTAGAGAGACTATGTTGCTAGAGTAGGCGATTTTGAATGAAGTTGAGGACAATCATAATAATTCTCATTGTAGTACCACTCATACTACAACTACTACAACCTCTTGCCATACTCATTTGGGATATTCTTCACGGTGTTCAAATAGATTTTAGGTTGCCTGACCAGAAAGATCTCTACATCATTAGTAAGGTGATGCAGGGTGAGGATATATCTTGTACAGAGTCTAATGGTCTTGAGCTTTGTCTGAAGAATCTTGATCGTCGTGGCCCTACTTATGGTTTTGGTAAAGATATAGGTTTGTATAGAGAGGAGGGTACAGGGTTATGTGAGAGCATTGTTGTAACAGCTAGTTTCACGATATCACGTAGTGCTTGGTATAGGGTTGAGGATGCTGTTAACTACTTAAAGTCTCTCGGCTACAACGTGACTGTTGATGATCTGCGTAGCTTAACTATACAGATAGGGTTCATTGTTTGGAGATTCTGGGATAGTGGCAGGGTTGTTGAGAAGACTTTGCCTAATGGGACTGTAGCAAGGTTTAGGGTTTGTGAAAGTAGTAGGAAGCCTTTTAACGAGTATCTGCTAGTTCTTGGCAATCCTAGAAAGGGAAGCCTCTATGCATTCAGAATGGATGCATCTAGTCGTTGGGAGAGAATAGTTGCTGCAACACCTGTTACACTTGCTCCTGGCAAAGTTGTAAAGAATGTTAGCAACATAACTTGTAAACCATTACGTGAGACTTTGAAGGAGCTTTTCAGAACTAACGTATCTGAGTCTACACTAAATAAGATTATTGATGAGCTTAAGAAGAGTGGAGCACCGGATAGGATATGCTATGGAAGTGTATTCACAGTAACACAGCTCGTGTTTAAACCATTGAACAAGAGTGTAGCAACGTTTACTATAAACTTAGGTATACGAAACATTACTGTAGATGCTTTAGAGATCTTCTCAGCAAATTCATTGATACGAGTTTACGATGTTGAGCAAAAGGACGAGTTTAAGTTAGGAGCATATGTAACTGCAAAGGTGCGTATATGGGTAGATACGTACTTACAAACTATATGGGATTACCAGGATCTGAGTGCAGCAGGTGTTAAGCCGTGGGCTCCAATAGTATATGGATGCTGTAACCAGAACTACTTCAGACATAGTGCTAGGAAATTAAATAGTACACATATACTTGCACATGCCTATGCAAAATGGACCACGGTTAGGATTTACAGCATCTTCCCTCCCTTCGGTCTCTACTACAAAGCTTGTACTAATGCAGGTATGCCCATTGATGTTAAGAAATTACTTGCAGAAGCAGATACTCTAAAATGCGCTGGTTATGGTACATGCTACTGTGGCACAATCTATATAGCTGGCGTTCCTGTAAATGACTGTCGCTGTAAAGATGTATTCGAGAAGGACTGTGAAATTGCGTGTGGATGTCCTCCACTAGTATGTGGATCGTGTACATGCATCCCTATGTAGTTATAGAATAGAAAATAAGGCTATATTGTATTGCAAAATACTGCCTTTTCGCTACGTACCCGCTATTAAGCCTTAAAAATCAGTACTCTATTCCTAGCCCTATATCAAGCATGTAAGGCCTCAACCCCAGACCTTGAAAAAAAGCTTATAGTGGCACCCTTAAAGATTGTTAACACTAATTACCTATTGTGTTCTTAATGCAGTAGAAGAACCATTTTGGAGGAGCTATTAAAATGCGCTACGTTAGGGTCAAGGCATTTATAGGAGATGCACATAGAAGGAAAGTAATGGAAGTAGCGTTCTTGGTTGATACAGGTTCTTTTACCCTGTTATACCTCCAAGCATAGCTAAGGAGATTGGTGTAGAGCCATTGGCAAAGACAGAGATTGTAGTAGCAGATGGTAGGAGAATAGGTGTTGATATATCCTTGGCATTTTCAAGATTCTTGATAGGGAAGGCATATTCCCTGTAATCATAATGGATTCGCCAGAACCACTACTTGGCGCAGTAGTTCTGGAAGGACTAGGAATAAGGGTTGACCCTGCTACAAGTAAGCTAGAACGCTCAAGACCATATGGGTTAGCAGTGCTTAGCACCACTACAAGGTCTTGGTGAGGTAAGGAGAGGATAATTTGTTTGGAGGATTAAAGTGTAGAATATTTAGTTATTTGAGCTGTGGTTACAATCTTTGTGTAGATCCTTACTGAAGCTCTGTAGTAGCTATTGGTAAGCGTTGGAGAAGCCCTTATAACGTATTAGGATCTAATGATCACACATAGTGCATATCCATTCATTCAAATGGAGTAGCTGAGTCAGTATCTGCTAACCTCTTTGCTTAGCTCTTCTAGGAATCTCTGGAAAATGCTCTTAGGCATTCTTGCTCCTGCTGCTACTGGATGCCCGCCTCCGTGGATCCCTAGTTCTTTGCTAAGCTTTCTAAGGATTTTGTTTAGGTCGAAACTTCCATCACCTCTAAGGCTCATTACAAGGGTTTCTCCACGTTCTTCAGCAGCTATGCCAATCTTTGCGTTTGTGTATATCCTTGCGTAGTTAGCCGCTCTTCCAACGCTTCCAGGAGGGTTGATAACATATGCAATGCTGTTGAATATCTTCACATTCTCCTTTACCCATAGCCTAAGCTTCTCATCAGCTTCTGCCTGCTTAATAGCTCTAGCTACAAGTTCCTGCATTTGGCTTGGTGGAAGGTTCTTGGCTAAGTGCTTAACAACACTTCTCTTAAAGTTGTGGTCTCTCTTAGCACCTTCAAGACCCTGGGAAACTATTCCCGCCTCCAAGAAAATTGATCTCCTATCCCACTTAAGAAGCTCTCTCCTAACCCAAGGAGTTTCATCTAGGTAATCGCTTATAGCTCCATAGAGAGCAACTCTGCTGAATTCAGCATCAAGGCCACGCTCATGGAAGAACCTAAACGTTAGTTCAGATGCTGAGCAATATACATCGTGAATAAAGGTGATGTTCTCTGGGGGTTTGAAGCCTTCTGGTAGTGGGTGGTGATCTATGTACACTATCTGAGCTCTTGACCCAAGAGCCCTAAGCTCTTCAGCAACTCTTTGAGAGTAAAGCTCGTCAATAGCTATATCAGCTATAACAACTGTATTAGCGCTTGATGCAAACTCCTTGAGATCCTGAAGCAAGCCAACAGGGTGAGTAAAGTAAACCTCAATACTGCTACAAATACTCTTTAGGTAAGCGCATGCTATAGCTGCCGAGCATACTCCGTCACCATCGCCATGAGCAAGAACAACACATTGAAGCGTAGATCAGCACCGCTACAAATAATACAGTAAAAATATTTAAAACTGATATTTACTTTCCATCCAGCTCCAACAACATCTTGCCACTTTCTACTCCTTTTTAAACACGTTAAGTATTGCGTCTAAGAGTCTCTGCGAGACTTCTGTTAACTTATAGAATTTGAATTTCCCTCTTCTCTCAAAA
>JAPWUB010000081.1 GCA_028275745.1 Desulfurococcales archaeon
CTCCAAATCTTCTGCCTAAGGCTCTCCCTAAACTCCCTAGCACTACTCATATAATCTACTCACCAGCAACACTAACACTATCAATTAGTATTGCTGGCCTAGGTAGTTCCCAACAGCCTCAAACTCCTTTGAGAGCGCAACTACATGGTCCTTGAGGAGCTTGTATATGTCTCCACCTATAACAACACCCTTAACAGCTTGCTTAACCTCGCCATTCTCCACAAGCAAGCCGTTGGTTACTGTAGCGTTTAGCAATCCGCTTACCGGGTTAGATAGCCATTCACCGATTGTTCCATAGACCACTATACCTCTCCTAACATCCTTCACTATAGAGTCTAGAGAGCTTGTGCCAGGCAACACAATTATGTTTGTTGGTGATGGAAACACATTCGCAGCCCCCATTCTTCTAGCATTTCCTGTGCTCTCCTTACCCTCAATACTAGCTGTGTAGGTGTCGTATAGGAATGTTCTTAGAGCACCCTTCTCAACAACAACTGTCCTCCTCTTAGCCACGCCCTCATCGTCGAATGGCACTGGGTAACCGCCTTCAGCAAGCCCATCATCAACAATTGTGACTAGCTCGCTAGCAATCTTTGTCCCTAGCTTTCCGTAGAGAACAGGCTCTCTATGCATTACAAGGTCTCCCTCCGACGCGTGTCCAAAGGCTTCGTGCAGCATTAGCCCAATAAGCTCGTTGTCTATGACAGCTCTGTAAGCACCTGGTTTCGGAACCCTTGCCCGAGAAGCCTTCACAGCTAGTTCACTAACCTCTTTAACAAATGTTTGCCAGTCAAAGCCTTTGATAGCTTCGTAGCCTGCTATGAATGATCTCTGATCATACACTCTCTCCATAACATCTCCAAACCTTGCAACAGCTAAGTGGCTAATACCAACACCTACTATCTCCTCGAAGGCCTCAGCTCCATAGCTAGACACAACAACTCTCCTATCAATCTCAGCACCAAACCTAGTGACAGCCGATACAACACCCTGCATGCCGAGGCTAAGCCTATTCAGTTCAGCAACTAGCGAGACCTTTTCCGAGGGGTCAACATCTAGGGGGTTAGTAGAGTAGCTAGTCCTATAAACAGTTTTAACGCCATTCACAGGTGCAAACACAGAGCCTCTACCAGCAGAGGCCATTGCCCTGGCAAGCTTTACAGCTCTATCAATAGCCTCCTCAACAGCGTCCATAGAGAGGCTAGAGGTGTATGAATAGCCAACAAAGCCCTTAACAACTACCTGTATACCAACGCCAACAACCCTAGACACGCCATAGCTCCTCAGAACACCACCATCAAATATTATTGACTCGTATAGCCTCTCCTGAACCCTAACAACAGCCTCATCCACACCCCTCCTAAGAGCCTTCTCCAAAACCTCCTTACCAAAATCAATGGATACAAGCATTCATACACCCAGGAAACAAACACAATGAAGCAACAATAAAAACTTTGGCTGTATAGACTCCTAAACAGCTCTAGTACTCGAGGATCTCCACACCCCTACTCCTAGCATACTCCTCCACATCGCTATTCACACGCACTCCAACTAGAATAGGTTTAATGGGCTTAGCAAAGATTTTCTGGGCAAGTGCGGCCTTAATCAAAAGCTTATCAACATGTCTTCGTCTAGGTGCAGACTCTATATCTATGATGTACACAGCCTTTGTAGTTTCTATAACCAAGTCAATTACATGTCCATCAACCTTAAAGTTCCTTTCCCTAGAAATAATCGCTTCACCAGTTCTCGTAGCATTATTCATGAAATCTTCGTAGACAAACTTTGCAAGCATAACCTTCAACAGCGTCCTAATCTTGAAGATTATCCTGTCCAGCCTTTCGCAGCTGTTTCTAGTTTCACACAGGTTTATAAGGTTTGACACTATTAAACATCTTGATGAGATTCCCTGTGGGGGGCGAAGAGCCGCAGAGGGCTCTCCCCAAGGGCAGCAACCCAAGATGTGGGGTCCCTGGGGTGGCCCTGAAAGCCCCCAAGCCCGATGAAAACCCGAGCGGGGTGCAGGGGAAAGGAGATGATGCGATGAAAACATCAAACCACATAAACTTATATGAGAGCTGAACCCCCTTCTCTTGCTCTCACCAGCATCTATATGCATTAGGCTCTACCTCGAGAAGGGCTGTGGTTAATGGGTCTGGCTCCTCAGTACCTTATGACATCAACATGCTTGCTTTTTGCGTATGCCTCTACTTCATCCCCTATGTACACGCCTGCCAGAATGGGTTTGACGGGCTTTGTAAAGGCTTTTTGCACAAGCTCAATCTTATTGAGGAGCTCATCTACTTGTCTCTGCCTAGGCTTCGTCTTGACCTCGATGATGTAGACTGTTCTGTCTGTTTCTATAAGCATGTCAATCTCAGCGCCATTAATCCTCACATTCCTTCTCCGAACAATAATTTTCTCCCCAGATTCTCTAGCAAACCTCTCAACCTCCTCATAAACAAATTTAGTTAGTGTAGCCTCGGAAAGCGCTCCAAGCTCAAGCTCGATCCTGGCAAACCTCTTATCATGTTCCTCTAGCTTCCTCTCAATAGATTCAAATCTTTTGAATGCTTCTTCCCATCTCTTGTTGTTTTCCTCCCACCTCTTCTCCTGCTCTTTAACAAACAGCAGGAAGTCTTCCCTAAGCTTCCTCAACTCATTAATGACTGTGTCCAGACCCAGCAAACCAGCTACAGCCAGCCTAAACTCCTCATCACTCTTCAAAAGCTCAAAAAACCTCTGCTTAAGCTCAGCATCACTAGCCATAGGGTTCTGCACCACTACTCTGCTGTATTTTTAAGGTGTGTCTCTAGAGCTTTATATACTTGGATCTCAACCTCTAGAAGAGTTCTATCCACTGCTTATCCTCTTCCTTTCTATGCTTAACAATAACCTAACTGGGCTTTAGATGCTTCGCTATGAGCTCATCTGATTCCCTATGACTGAAGCTGTATATGTGTAGCCCATACTCGTAGTCATTCTCCATTGATATCTCAGTAACTCTTTCCTGATCACCCTCAGCACATCTATACATTACTACGTACCTATAGCAGATCCTCTCATCCTCAGTATAGACCCTCCGTAGCTTATTCACTAAACTTGGCGGCTAGGAATAGCCTTGCCACAGCCATGAACAGGTAAAAGCCTGTTCCATGCCTAGGCAGGTACTGGATTAGAACTTGTAAAGTGGTTTCAAAGCCTTGTGAAGCATATCAACAAATACCTCTACATCCTTATAGTTAATAGATTTGGAGTTCTCCAAAAGTGCTTAAGATAGTTAGTGAGGTGTTTTCAAGATCTGTAGCGTAATGGGCTAGAGACCCAGCCCGGGGCTAAACCCTCAAAAAAGATGGGATGCAGCTCCAAACCTCCCCGCAATGGCGGGAACCCTAGCTCTTTAGGGTTGGTCTTGGTTAACCTATGGTTAAACTTATAAGTTAACTAAATAGCTAAGATTATTTAGAGTGTTTCGTTATGATTAAGGAGATTGTTAAAGTTCATAAGAAGGGGGTTGTGATAATACCTAAGAGTATTAGGGATGCACTGGGCATTATAGAGGGAACCTTGCTTGAGGTAAGAGTTGAGAACAATAAGATTGTTTTTGAACCTCTTGATTTATGGGATAAAGTGTGGAAGTGTTGTTCTGGTAGTGCTGAGGAGGCTGAGGAAGAGCTGGATAAGGAGGAGGAAGAGTTTTGGAGAAGAAGAGAGAGTTGAAAACAGTTATTGTAGATACCTATGCTATATTAGCGATGGCATATGGAGAACTTGGAAAGGAAGCAGAAAAAGTATTACTAGGTGTTAGGAGAGGTGATGTTGTAGGGTACTTACCGGTAACAGTTGTTTACGAACTTTGCATCCACATACTAAGAGGGAGGATACCTGTTTTTGAGAGCATGGAAGAGCTCAAAACTTTTATCACAAAATACTTCAAAATCGCTGAACTTAGGTTAGAAGATTATATCGAAGCAGCTAGAATTAAAGTAGAAGGTGATACAATGTTAAAGGAGAGCATAGAACTTAGAAACAGAAGTCTTAGCTTCATAGATTCCACAATTATATGGCTTGCTATAAAGATGAAAATACCTATCATAACCGGCGATAAGGATTTAGCTTATGTTGCAAAAAGAAAAGATGTAGAGGTTATATGGTGAAAATAAGTAGCGTTTCCGTTTGTCCCTAGATGGTCATTCCCTTCATTTTAGGGTTTTTCAGGGT
>JAPWUB010000039.1 GCA_028275745.1 Desulfurococcales archaeon
TCATAGGCGAGATTGGCGGGGATGCTGAGGAGAGGTTCGCAAGCTACTACAGCAAGTTAGAGAAAAAGAAGCCTGTAGTAGCATACATAGCTGGCAGAACAGCTCCACCAGGTAAGAGAATGGGTCATGCAGGAGCAATAATATCTATGGGTCTAGGAGACTACCAGTCAAAGAGAAGAGCATTGGAGAGCGCTGGCATACCAGTTGCCGACACACCATCCCAGGTACCCCTACTACTTGAACAGCATTTGTAGCCATCTCTAAAACAGAGCCGATGATAATCAATAAAGTTACTAATTTTTGCTAATCAAAATCAGGGAAAGATGATTACAATCAACAATTTTTTCTTAAGCTCCTCCCCCATCAATTCAATTCTCAGAATCGATTAATGAATGGCATGTAATCAAAGTTCGTAGTATTGGCCAAACTTAAGCATCGCTGTTTTAAAAGCAAGACTATGGAGAATTTGCTACAGTGTGATGATAGATCCAGTAACTTACCTGTGTGACGAGCCTCTGTCTGAGGCTTTGAAGCAAAGTTCTTTTCTTTAAAATTCCTATAAATTGCCTATTTGCAGATACAAAGGCTTTTAAACTCTGTGTATGGAGGTTTATACTGATAATTGCAGAGCTGTTGAAGGGGGTATCATGCTTTATGAGATAATATTTCTTGGTCGCGGTGGTCAAGGGGCTGTAACGGCTGCTAATATACTTGTTCAAGCAGCTATCTATGAGGATAAGTATGGTCAGGGATCTCCATTCTTTGGTGCTGAGAGGAGAGGTGCTCCAGTAGCTGCCTATGCTAGGGTCAGTGATAAGCCTATTCTTAGAAGGGGGATATTTAGTAGAGCTGATGCTATTGTTGTTCTGGATCACAAGCTTATTGATATTGGTACTCTGAAGAGGTATATCATCAAGCCTGGTGGAGCACTCATAGTGAATGCTCCTCAGGGTAAGGGTATCTCTAGGGAGCTCGTAAATGCTGAGGGAAGGGTAGCGGTATACATAGTTAACGCTACTAGGATTGCGGAGGAGCTGAAGCTTATTGTTGCTGGATGGCCTGTTGTCAACACATCAATGCTTGGCGCATTAGCTAGGGTGCTACCAGCCGTTAGTATAGATAGTGTTGCTAGGGCTGTTAAGGAGTATTTTGGTGGTAGGGTCGGAGAGCTAAACAGCGAAGCAGCTGTAAGGGCTTACAAGGAGGCAACCTTTATTGGCGAGGTGTGACCATGGTTAAGGTTGTACCTCCTGTAGATAACGCAAAGGTTCCACTAACGAAGCCTGTTGAAGGTGTTGGTGGGAAGACAGGGCTTTGGAGAACAATGTACAAGCCCGTTGTTGATAGCAGCAAGTGCACGAAGTGCTTCCTGTGTGAGATCTACTGCCCAGGTGTATGCATAGTTGTTGACCCTGTTAAGGGCGCGACCATAAACTATGATTACTGCAAAGGTTGTGGGCTATGCACAGATGTTTGCCCTGTTAAAGCAATCTCTATGGTTCCTGAGGAGTAGGTGGTGATCCATGCCCATGAAGATAGCTTTAACCGGTAATTACGCTGTTGCCTACGCAGTTAAGCTTGCAAAGCCGCAGGTGATAGCAGCTTACCCAATAACTCCTCAAACACCAGTTGTTGAAAAGCTTAGCGAGTTTGTAGAGTCTGGGGAGCTCAAAGCGCAGATGATAAGGGTTGAGTCTGAGCACTCAGCTTTAGCAGCATGCTTAGGAGCTGCACTTGCAGGTGCAAGAGTGTTTACAGCTACTAGTAGCCAAGGGCTTCTCTACATGCATGAGATCATCCACTGGGCGTCAAGGGTTAGGGCGCCGATGGTCATGGCTGTAGTGTCTAGAACTATCAATGCTCCCTGGAACATCTGGCCAGATCACTCAGACTTCCTTGATCAGAGAGACGCTGGATGGGTAATGGCCTACGCAATGGATAACCAGGAAGCATTCGACTTAACGCTTCAAGCATTTAAGATTAGTGAGGATCCAGAGGTGTACCTACCTGTTATGGTGGGTCTAGAAGGGTTTGTACTTGGCCACACAGCAATGCCTGTTGAGATACCTGATGAGAAGGATGTTGATGCTTGGTTAGGTGAGAGGAGACAGCCATACGTAGTTGATGGTTCTGAGCCTATAGGTGTTGGAGGGCTTACATGGCCTGAAGACACTGAGGATATGTTCTACGGTATTCAGCAAGCTATGGAGAGGGCGAAGAGTGCTATTAAGAGGGTTGATGCTGAGTACGGAAAGCTCTTTGGGAGATCCTATGGAGGGCTTATCCAGTGCTATCGATGTGAAGACGCGAAGTATATAGCCGTCTCTATGGGTGCATGGAGTGGCGAGCTTATGGAGTCTGTTAACATGCTTAGGGATGAGGGTTACCCCATTGGTGTCGCTAGAATAAGGTTCTACAGACCGTTCCCACACGAGGATCTGTGGGAGGTTGCTAGAAGTGCTAGAGCAGTGTTTGTGTTTGATAGAGCCATAAGCTTTGGTTCATGGGGACAGATATACGCAGACCTTGTTGCAGGTCTACTGCTACACACGAACAAGCTACCACCAGTAATGGATATTGTTACTGGTATAGCAGGTGTTCATGTATCTGCAGAGGACTTCTACGCAATGATCAAGAAGCTTATTGAAAAGGTTGAGAGCGGTCATAATATAGGGTATTTTGAGTGGGTAAGGGTTAGGAGGTGAAGATGTTATGAGTGCTCCCCAGACCCAGAGACCCTTACCCCCATTACCAGCAAAAGCCAGAGGTATAGTGCTACCTGGAGACACATCCTGTCCAGGATGCCCAATACCAATAGCATTCAAGGTACTGGCATCAGTATTCGGAGACAAGATGATCCTTGTGATACCAGCTTGCTGCACATCAGTAATCCTAGGCACTTACCCAGGGCAATCCCTAAAGGCTGGAGTAATCCACGTGCCATTCGCATCAGCAGCAGCTGTTGCTTCTGGTGTTGCTGCAGCACTTAAGATGAGGGGTATAGAAGATGTTCAGGTAATTGCATGGGCTGGTGATGGAGGAACAGCAGACATCGGTATGGCGACTCTAAGTGGTGCTGCTGAGAGGAATGAGGATATAATCTACATTATGTACGATAACGAGGCATACATGAACACAGGCATACAGAGGAGCTCAGCAACGCCACAAGGTGCGTGGACTACCACAACACCTGTTCTAGGTAAGCTAGAGCCTAAGAAGGATGTTGCAAAGATTATGATAGCTCACGGAGTTCCCTACGTCGCTACAGCAAGTATTGCCTACCCACACGACTTCTACCAGAAGCTCATGAAGGCTAAGAGCATAAAGGGCTTCAGGTTTATACACCTGCACGCACCATGTCCCCCGGGCTGGAGATTCGACCCAATGTACACTGTGAGGATTGCTAGGCTAGCAGTTGAGACGGGGCTGTGGATACTCTACGAGTACCACAACGGAAAGTTAATGCTATCGCCACCTAGCCAGCCATACCTAGACCCATCAAAGAGAAAGCCTATTGAGGAGTATCTAAAGCTTCAGGGAAGGTTCAGGAAGATAACACCAGAGCTCATAAAGGCTATTCAGCAACATGTTGAGAGTAACTGGGAGTGGATAAAGAAGATGATGTCATAAACAAACCTCTTTTTCTGCACAACCAAGTTTTGCTACTTAAACACGTTTAAATATCTCATTGTTGCTCCTTAAAGAGCCCTTAAAATACTTATAAACCAAACCTATCTAGGATTATAGTTGGCGCAACAATGAAAATGTGGTGTAGCTGGGAGTTGAAATGGCTGTGAGTTACCTAGATAAGTTCTTCAATCCTCAGAGCGTGGCTATAGTTGGTGCAACGCCTAAGGAGGGCAAGGTTGGTAGGGTAATTCTGGAGAACTTCATTAAGAAGTTTAAGGGGAGGATATACCCAATAAACCCGCACTACGAAGAGATAATGGGTTTGAAGTGCTATAAGAGTGTTAAGGATGTTCCTGAGGTTCCAGACCTAGTTGTTGTTGCTATACCAGCTCCTGGAGTACCGCAAGCTGTTAGGGAGGCTGCTGAGAAGGGTGTTAAAGCAGCTGTAATTATTAGTGGTGGTTTTAGTGAGACAGGGACTCCTGAGGGTATAAGGCTTGAGAATGAGCTTAGAGAGATTGTGAAGACCTATGGGATAAGGATCATAGGTCCTAATGGTTTAGGGGTATTCGATAACTATAGCGGTGTAGACACATTCTTCTTACCAGAGGAGAGGATGAGGAGACCACCAAAAGGTTATGTAGCGTTCATTAGCCAGAGCGGCGCCTTTGCCTCTGCATTAATGGATTGGATGGCTTACCACGGCATAGGCGTTTCAAAGGCTATTAGCTATGGAAACAAGGTGGATGTTGATGATGTTGATCTGCTTGAGTACCTTGCAGAGGATGAGAACACAAAGGTTATCCTAATGTATATAGAGGGCCTTAAGACCGGCAAGGGTAGACAGTTCCTAGAGGTTGCAAGGAGGGTCTCTAGAAAGAAGCCCATAGTTGTCTACAAAGCTGGGAAGACAAGTAGAGGTGCATTAGCTGCTGCAAGCCACACAGCTGCTCTAGCTGGTGAGTACGGCCTATATAGAGCAGCGTTTAGGCAAGCTGGTATTATAGAGGTTGAGAGCTTTGATGAGATGATGGACGTTGTTAGAGTATTCCTGCACCAGCCACTGATGAAAGGTAACAGAGTGTTTATAGTTACTGACGCTGGTGGAGTAGGCGTAATGCTCACAGACGCTTTGACGATGGCGGGCTTCGAATTGCCTAGAACACCACCAGAGCTAAAGGAGGAGTTGAGAAAGATACTACCACCACACTGCATAGTTGAGAACCCGATAGACCTAACCGGAGACACAGATGACGAGAGGTACATAAGGGTGCTAGACGCAATAATCGACAAGCCCTACGTAGATGCAGTAGTCGTTGTTGCATTGCCGCAGGTACCAGGGATCAAAGGAACTTACGTAGATCACCTAATCAAGCTTAAGACACAGCACAACAAGCCAATACTAGCAGTAACAATTGGTAGCGAGTTCTCAGCAAAGGTCGCCCAAAGACTTGAAGAAGGTGGAGTAACAGTATTCGAATCACCAGAGAGACTAGCAAGAGCACTAAGAGCACTGTACCTGTACAGCATGTACAGGTTAAAGGAGGAGAAACAGGCACAGTAAAGCACAACACATTTTTAACCCCACGAAACACACCATCTTTTCGGATGATTAGAGTTTACCCTTGCTGAAAAATGATGAATATCTCACGAGATGACACCGCTCATCTACTACAACAAATTGTTATGAAAATAGTTGAACCTTAGAATCGAAACAATAAAGCGCTTTAAAGCATCTCATAAGTCTTTCTCAAATCACTCCCAAACCTCTTGTAACAATATCAAGATTGTCGTACTTATAGAACTTAGAGTGACATGATTGCAATTATTTAGGTTTTAGCTTGTTTCTCAGCAAGTTATAGAGAATTAGGGTTATCAAATGCCGTAGTGAAAAGAAGCAAAGAAACGGCGTATAAATATATATCATAACCCATTCCGTATTTTCAATGTACTATTACTATAGCACTGTATCGATGTAGATAAAGCTATGTTGATCACCGTAAAAAATGCATTATTACAATTACTATAAGAGTTATGTTAAGAGCTGTACCAAGAACTATAAGTGATCCACCAAGGTATGTTAGTCGCTTTGATTGCCTTAGCGTTGCAACACCAACTAAATGTACTCCTACTGATGTAGTGCTAAGGCCAAGAAAAGAAGTAAGCATCTTCAAATCTCTCCATAGACCCCCTACAACATAAAGAATTGTCATGAAAACGATTATTACCAGCAACAAATATCTGTTAAACTTAAGGTACTTAGCAAGTAGTACCCGCTTCTGATAAGCAGAATCAGAAACCATTTTACTACACCATTCACACTTCTATGTATTTCAAAAATATAAGCTCTCAATATACTATGGCATAGTAGGGTATAGTGTAGGAGTCGGCTACCTCCACCTTTAAAGCAACAATTATAACCTCCTCAAGCTGACATTTCTCTTCAGATACTCTTTGACGAGAATTTAGTATTATTTCTTTGAGATCGAAATTCTTCTTTTACTTTGTTACTTTGCATTAATATTTACATTATCGGGTATTTGAAAGCTATCTCCATGGACTCATAGTTTCATCGATCTTAAGAAACAACTTTGAAGTTGTTAAGGTGATGAAGATGATTAACAAGGAGACAAGGTTCCTAATATCCATATTGCTTGATCCTAATGAATGTCAAACAGATGAGGATTGCCGGGCAAAGTATGGAAGTATTTGCTTCGGATGGTGGGGATGCGCAGAAGTATGCGAAGAATGGGATTCGCAAAGCCTTGGCTATTGCACGGTTGATCTCTTTCTCTGTCTTTTCTGTGGAATAGCTAGTGGAGAGTTGCCTGCTCTTCTTTATGGCTGTGGACAATGCTTCGCTGCATCAGCCACAACGATGTTCTTATCGTGTACCTATGGCTGTAAAAAGTATGTTAAAATATGTGAGTGCTATGACACAAATTATCCCATTTGAATTAATTTTTATGATTGTTGCAGGGATTTTCTGGAAATATCTAATACCTTCTCTATCACAACTTAATACAGTTACTATTCTGTGGACAATGTATATGAATGTCATTGCAAGGTTAAAGTCTATGAAACGACTGTATCGTATCACTACAGCGCTTATGATTTTCTTCGCGATTCTTACATTTGTTTTCTTCTTGGTAGTAATGCTATGGGTTTTGACTTGAAGCTTTGCTGCTTCCATAGTGATTGTTTTGTACTGCAATGATATAATGATATTTTATTAGCTTTTGTAGCAAACCCTGTTTTTGGTGTGGTTATATGGTTCGTGTTGGTTTTGTTAGGCCTGTTAGGGTTAGGGTTGGTTGGGTGAGAGGGTTTATACATGGCTGTAAGGGTGAGGCTAAGGATTTTGAGAGGAGATAACGTTGTTGAAACTGTTGCTCTTGTTAATAGTGGTTACGAGGCTGATTCTCCGCAGCTTATGATACCTGTACACCTTGCTAAGGTGCTTGGTTTGTGGCCTCCCTCTTCAGATGCTAGGGAGAGGGTTTTGAGACTGCTGGTGGACCTGTAAGGGTTTGGGTTGTTGAGAGAGGCGCTAAGGTTAAGGTTGTTGCTGAGGATGCTGAGTCTAGGGAGGTTGAGGTAGATATAGTCATATCTCAGTACATAGACGAGCCTCTTATAAGTGATGTCTTGGCTGGTGAGCTAGAGATCGTTTTGGAGAATGTTGCTAAAGGCTTGTGGAGATTCTCTTGGGATCCACCAGGAAGGTTGAGAAGGAGTGAGAAAAGGGTTCAGCTATAGCTTTGGGGGTGGTGCTATATCAGCACTATTCCCTTCTTAATCTGCTCAGCAATGTCTTCTTTACCCAGGTTATCAAGGTCTATGACTAATGCTCCCGCGTATGTGTTTCCGTAGTAGCCTTTCATTGAGAATAGTGTTAGAACCTTCTCTCTGTGGTTAAATTTATAGCCTTCGCACGGCTCATGACCTCTTATAATCATCTTCGCATTTACTTTGCTTAGGAACTCTTCTGTTACTTTGTATCCCCAGAGCAACCCTGCTCCTCTAATTATGTTGAACTCGTATGTCTCTACATCCTCTACCGGATCGCTCCACAGAACCTCTTCAAAATCCTCAACACCTATGTCCAGTATTTCCTGTGGTGTTGCATATCTCTGCATTCTTGTTACTGGTGGTCCTCCATGAAACGCTACTATTGCTTCTGGTATGTAGAGGATTAGTGGTAGTGCTTCGAATACCTGCTTCATTATCTCGTAGAGCTCCTCAGCTTTTGTATAGCCAAAGTGCTCCATTAGCCTGTAGGGGAAGTCGTGTGGCGATGGTGTTAGGTGTGGTGGTGGCTCGTGATTCCCCCTAAGCATCACTACCCTATCCCTCCAATCGGTCTTCAGCTTTGCTAGTAGTGCTACTGTTCTTATCTGTTCCTCTCCCCTATCTATGTAATCCCCTAGAAACACTATATACCCTCCTGCCTCAAGAACCTCTAAAGCCCTGACCTTATTCAAGATCTCCAGCAATGTATAGTAATCCCCATGGATATCCCCTATAAACACCGCCCTACCCTTTGGCTTGATCTCCACATACCTTTTCCTATCCCTGAGGTTCTGCTCAAAGAGAAGCTCGTTTAGGAGATCCTCAACAGCTCTCCTAAAATCATCATAATTTTTAACAACGCTTTCAACATAATTCATGTACTTGCTGAGGCTGTTCAAGGCATTCAAACCTGCATTAGTTTATTAGCGAGAGCCTCTTTAAATAAAAGGTTTTGAATATTAACTTAATAAGGGTTGGTGTAAAGCCTGTTGCCTCTTGTAAGAGCTTTAACTATTTTTATACCTGTACATACTTGGAGAGTTGAGGAGATAGTACGTAAAGCTGTTGAAATGGTTGATAAGGTTGCTACATGCGCTAATGACAGTGGTTTGAAGCCTTGGACTCTTAGGGTGGCTCTACCAATAGTTCCTTCACAAATTCTTGAATGCAACGATTTTAAGAGGATTGCAGCTGAGACGCTTTCTGCTCTTGGCGATAGGAAGCCTCTAATTGCTTTCCCTCTGGATCCTGAGCACAAATGCGTTAAGAAGCTACACGAGCTTCTAGCTATTGAGAACGCCTTCTTTTCAACCATGTGCTCCTCCACTGAGTGCATTGAGAGAGTGTTTAATAGTGTCTACAGTGATGAGGCTAGGAAGGGTATTGAACTAGATAACTTCACCAAGTTCTCCCTAACACTCGGCTCATGGATTGAGACTCCCTACTTCCCATCAGCAGCTAACGTATCTAATGTGGCTGGCTTCGCCATAGCCTTAAGGTACGCTGATGCTGTGGCAAGAGCTGTTGAGGGTGACTCTACACAGCTATTCAGCTTCTTAAGGGATGTAAACGAGAAGGCTATAGCAATCTCCCGTTGTAGTGCTGTCCCATTTCTAGGCATAGACTTCTCTCTATCACCATGGCTTGAGGAGAGCGAGAGTGTTGCAAAAATTGTTGAGTCTCTTCTCGGAGCTCCAATAGGCTCTTTAGGCACGCTAAACGTTGTGTATAACCTTAACAGCCTTGTGAGGGGTTTGCCTAGGAGGCTAGGTGTAAGGGCTGTAGGGTTCAACGAGGTTATGCTACCAGTTGCAGAGGATAGGCTGTTGTCTCAGAGGGTTAGGGAAGGATTTGTAAGGGTTAGAGACCTAATCAGCTACAGCTTCGTATGTGTAGCAGGGCTAGACATGGTTGCACTACCAAGGGACACGAACGTACTTGGGGTGATTGTTGATATGCTAGCTGTTTATAGGGTTAAGGGGAGGGCTGTAGCTATGAGGGTTATACCAACAGATCTAGACCCAGGTACAGAGATAACTCTCAGCAGGTTTGGCTCAACATATGTTGCTAGGGTGTAGAGCTCAGTGGCCGGGGTATACCCAGAGCTAGCAGCTCTCCTCATAAAGCTTAGGGAGAAGCTTGAGGCTCAGATTAATCAGCAGAGGAAAGTCCTTGAGCAAGAGTCTTCAAAGATAGAGTGGCTCCCAATAGATAGCGATGCTGTGGAGAGGAGCTGTGTTGTTGCTGTGGACTCAAGCTTTGTCTTGGTTGAGTCAAGGCTTTACCCAGTCTACCTAGTTCAGGGAGTTGCACAGGCATTTACGTTTGATGGTGGCAGGATTTCTGGTGGTGATCAGGAGAGGTTCTATGATGCTGGCTACATGGTTGCAGACCCTGGTAAAAGGGTTAAGAGGTCCTACTATAAGAAGGCTTTGACTCACTATGCATACCTCCTCGAGCTTAAATCAGCATACAAACTTGCTAAAAAGGTTTCTGTAGATCTTGTTCTTCTAGATGGCTCTCTACTCTCATTCATGCTCACTAGAAGGGATGTTGCAGAATCAATAACTCTTGTCAACCCGTTTGAGGATATAGACATGGGTAGGGTTTTTGATGAGAAGCAGAACATTATTGAGGGAATGAGCGAGGAGCTAGCACCAGTGTTTGTTGCGAAGTCTAGCTCTGTAAACTTCTATAGCCTTGGATACAGCGACTTTCAGTTCCTAGAGATGCTCAGAATGTTCAGGGTTAAGCGGTTCCATGAGCCTGGGTACAGCAAGCCCATAGACATCACCATGGATAGCAGTGTCCTCAGATTCCTAGGGCTTAAGTCAACAGCTGTAAAAGGCTTTGTAGTAACCTATGCTAGGCTTTCCAGAGCTTCGCAGGTGTTTCAGCTGTCAGTACCCTACACATCTAGGAGGCCTGATGTGGGGAAGGTTGTCAGGATTCTCAGGATCTTCTCCCCCGCTGGGTACCCACTACCTTTAGAAGCTGTTCATAGAATTAGCAAACTCTCAAAAAGGCAAGTGAAGAGCCTGATAATGGGTCTTGGAATACCCACTGCAACTGGTAGAGAATTTCTAGAGCTTTAGCTAGCTATACACTTCGCGTATTTGAGTACCTCGTTTACGTAGCGCCTGAATTGACTGTAAGGAACGTAGCCTATGACAGCATCCACAGGTCTTCCATCAACTAGCACAACTGTTGTTGGTGTTGAGTACACCTCAAATGCTTCAGCAACTTCTGGCACATAGTCAGCGTTAGCCTCTAAAAACACCGCCATATTCCTGAACTCCTCAGCAACCTTCGCAAATATGGGTTTGAACATCTGGCAGTATGGGCAGAACGTTGTTGTAACTAGTATGAATGCAACCCTGCACCTGCCAACAACGCTCATAAACTCATCATAGCTCTTAACGCTTCTGAACCCCCCAATCCCTGTACAGCATCTTATTGAAGGTTTCTCCTCCCTGTTTTTTATGACTTCCTGAGCCATTTTATTTAGTAGCTCCTCTATCTCTGTATCTGCCTCAAACTCTGTATCTACACCCATGAACTGGTGCACCTCACCCACAACTACATGATGCCTACCTGCTTTAGCTTATAAAGCTTTACCTTTGATATTTTCAAAGTGTGTAGCGTTGTAAAACCTCCTCCTAGTTGCACCTTATTTATGTGACTAAAGCGTTTAAGCCTAGGAAGCAATAGTACTAGATTGTTAAGTCTTTTAGAGTGCTTTCCATGACCAGACCCCTTATTGAGAGTCTTGCAGTGCTAGATGCTTTAGCAACTACTCTGCAGGAGTTTGAGGCTAGGCTTACATATGTTGATTTAGCGGATTTCAGTAGCAGATACTATGTTGTTGTACACAACATTCTGTTTCCAGCTGCTCTACCATCTGAGACCCCCCTTACGCTAAGGATTTTTCTAGAGCCCGTAGCCTCTATCTACATTCAAGAGGGAAAGGTTTTTGTCCAGGTTAGGGGCTCGGGAATAGAGGATACAATGACTGGTTTAGGAGCCATTAGACTACCTGTAGTTAATGTCAATGAGAATGAGCGTCTCCTAATCCTTGCATCTGTTTGCATAGCTGAGAGATTAACTCTTGTTCCAAGCGAGAAAGCCTTGCTAAAGCTTCTTCCAGGAGGTCTAAGAAGCTATGTAGACGCTGCATACACAATGCTTAAAGAGCTTAAGAAGGAGAAGCTGCTCAAGATGGTGGAGGAGCCTTCTACTCCGCAGAGAAGGATTTTCGAGTTCCTGCTTAGAGTTGCTAAAGAGCCTGAGGACATGATTAGAGAAGTTGTATACACATCTGGCATAACCATGAAGAGCCTGGAGATTAAGTACCCAAGCTTTTCAATAGAGTTCAAGGGCAAGACAAAGAAGGGCTTCGCAGAGGCTGTATCATTCGCTGAAAGAATGCTACCAAGAGATGTTCTGGACGAGATTGAGAGAAACGTTATGAGGGCACAGAGAATAGTTGCTGTAACAAAAGCAATAATGTAGTTGTGAACCATGTTTCTAGCGTTAATGAGGATACTTTTAAGCATTAAGAACATTAATGTGAAACAGGTTCCCAGTAGTATAAGCATAATAGAGTGAGTTGAATGCTATATTAACGCTCATTTAAATCTACATAAATAGCTATTTATAGATAGCCATTTATACTCAACCACACGTATATTTACTTGACAAGTCTGCAATTATTGGAAAGCCTGAAAGGTGATTAGTAAGCATGAGCATTTCTAGGGATAGATGTCAGTACGTCGTAGCTGTTGTGGGTCAGCCAAATGTTGGCAAGTCTACGCTATTTAATGTGCTTACAGGTAAGATGGAGAGGGTAGGAAACTTTCCAGGTACAACAGTGGCTATGAATGTTGGTGTTAAGGAGCATAAAGATGTGAAGA
>JAPWUB010000023.1 GCA_028275745.1 Desulfurococcales archaeon
GGTCAGCCAAATGTTGGCAAGTCTACGCTATTTAATGTGCTTACAGGTAAGATGGAGAGGGTAGGAAACTTTCCAGGTACAACAGTGGCTATGAATGTTGGTGTTAAGGAGCATAAAGATGTGAAGATATGCTTTGTTGATCTGCCAGGTATATATGGATTAAAGGCGGTGTCCCTTGACGAAAGGATTGCCAGAGATTACATATTGTGGGGTGATTGGGACGCTGTACTGGTTCTCGTAGACCCGTTAATTGGTGCTCCAGGGTTTTACCTATTAGCACAGGTAGCTCAATTAACTAATAGGATTGTTGTTGCGTTGACTAAGTGGGATGCTGTTGAGGCTCAGGGTGTAAAGGTTGATTTAGAGGCTATTAGGAAGGTCTTTAATGTGCCTATAGTTCCGGTGTCTGCTCTTAAAGGTGTTGGCATAGAACAACTTCTAGACGCCCTACTAGAGGTTCTCAGAAAGCCTCAAGCTTCAGGAGAAGCTGTAAGGATTAGCTATGGAGAGCTAGAGAAGTTTATAGAGGCTTTGGAGCGTAGTGTGAGTGGTAGAGTATCGAAGGTTAGTGCTAGAGGCGTTGCAGTACTCATAGCAATGGGTGATAGAGAGCTTGCTTCAAGGCTTGGTAGCGACATTGAGAAGAGCTATGAGGAGCAGCTAAAGGGTTTAGGCTTATCCGATAAGGATGCAGAAGCCCTTATTGCTAGAAGCATAAACCTCTTCCTAGAGACTCGTATAGGGTCTGCAATAAGGTTTAGACCAATTCGTAGAGAAGCTGAGATACCATTGCTTTACAGAGTCTTTAGGAACCCTGTAATAGGCTTTGTAGCATCAATAGCGATACTATTTGCCGCTGTATTCACAGCCTTTGCAATAAACACTGGATTTCCGCTGAACATAATCTTTAAGGCTATTGGTGCAAGCGATATTGCTGAAGCTATTAAGCGGTACTCTATATCGGGTCTCATAAGATCAGCTTTTGATGCTGTTAAGGTGTGGATCCACAGCTCTCTAGATGCCTCAAACCCTGTTCTAGCAAGCTTTTTAGCAGATGGTATAGTTAATGGTGTTGGAGTTGTAGCGTCGTTCATACCACTGATACTGATAACGCTAATGATTATGTCCGCTATCGAGGATTCTGGTCTAGGACCTTTAATGGCTACATCAGTTCACAGCTTATTTGCAAGGTTTGGTTTAAGTGGTAGAGCCATATACCCGCTGTTCATATCAATGGGCTGCAACGTGCCTGGCGTAATGGCTTCTAGGGCTGCTATGGACGACGCTGAAAGGATAAGCATTATTGCCTCTGCATCCTTCATCCCATGCCAGGCAAGGCTCGTTGTTCTACTAGCCTCTGTAGGGTACCTACTTGCTGGTAATCCAACTCTCCAGGCGTTAACAGTTATCGCCGTTTATCTGGGGGGAATAATGCTGTACCTAATCACTGCACTAATCTTTAGAAGAGGCGTGCTAAAGGCTAGGGAGTTGCCTGAGCTTATACTGGAGATTCCAAGACTTAAGAGACCTAGTCTAAAGGTTGTTTGGTGGAATAGCTGGGCACTCACAAAGCACTTCATTGTTAGGGCTGGCACTGTGCTAATAATTCTTGTATCTGTTGTGTGGAGCCTTGTAAGCTTTGGTCCACAAGGCTTTGTGGCTAGCGACCCCTCTAAGAGCTATGCTGCTGCACTTGGTTCGGTTATAGGAAGTGCGATAGCGCCCATCTTTGGTTTATCACCTGAGAGTAGCTGGAAGGTTGGTTTTGCTCTATTCACTGGGTTTATAGCTAAAGAGAACTTGATTGCAACAATAGCTGTTTTAAGTGGTGTTGAGGAGGAGAGAGCTGTTGAAGCTCTTGGAGTATCGCTGTCCCAAGGTATAGCGCTCCTGGCATTCTTCATGTACTACATACCATGCATGGCCACCGTAGCAACAATATATAGTGAGACTAAGAGCTTGAAGCTAACATTACTCATAACAGCTTATGTACTTCTCCTAGCACTAGTAGTGTCAGCTACAGTCTACTGGATACTTGTGCTAGCCATTCACTAGGTACCTGCTTAAATCTCTCCTAACCTACACCACAACTAGCCACTGCACGTGACCAGAAGTGATCTTGCCACTATCTAATGTGCCTCCAGGAACAGTTGTAAAGGTTGTTGATGTTGATGCTGGCTTTGGTCTCAGAACAAGACTTATAAATATGGGCTTTGTTAGGGGCGCAAAGGTGAAGGTTATAGAGAACAGCGGTGGCCAGATACTTGTTTCTATTGGTGGGGAGTCTGGCAGGGTAGTAGCTCTATCTAGAGGCATTGCCACTAAAATCCTTGTTGAAGTTGAGGTTGAGGTCTGAACCAGCTCTGCTTTTATTTCTGTGAACTGCCACACATAACTCTGGTGTTTTGATCGTGCCACTCTATGTAAAGATCATAGCATCGATAGGTCCTGCAAGTAGTGATCCTAACACAATCCTTAACATGGCTAAGCTTGGAGTGTCTGGGTTTAGAATAAACTTTGCTCATGGAACTCCAGAGGATTGGGCAAGGTATGTAGATGCTGTTAGGAGTGCTGAAGCCAGGGTTGGTAAGCCAATTGCGCTTATAGGTGATTTGCAGGGGCCCTCAATTAGAGTTGGAAAGATTGAGAAGCCTGTTGTGCTGAAGAAGGGGGAAACAGCAAAATTCTTTCTTGGAACGGAGGCTAGTGGTGGTGATGAGAAGGCTGTTCCAATACCTTTGAGCAAGTTCTTTGAGGCTATTGAGGAAGGCGATATACTTGTCATGGATGATGGGAGGGCGAGGCTCAGGGTATCAGCAGTATACCCAGACTATGTAGAGGTTGTAGCACTTACAGACTCTATCATAACATCCAGGAAGACTGTTGATGTTCAGGGTAAGGAAATTGATCTGCCAACTCTCAGCGACTACGACTTTAACTGCATTAAGTTCGCTGCTGAGCACGACTTTGACTACATTGGTCTTAGCTTTGTTAGGAGGGGCAGTGATATAGATCTTTTGAGGGATTATTTGAGGAGAATTGGAAGAGAAGATATGGGTATAATAGCAAAGATAGAGACGAGAAGTGCTGTTGAGAACCTTGATGAAATCATTGAGAAGAGTGATGCGGTTCTCGTTGCTAGAGGAGATCTAGGCATGAACTTTGGGCTTGAAGAGATACATGTTTTGCAAAGCAAGATAGTTTCTAAAGCTATTGAGCATAGAAAGCCTGTCATCGTTGCCACCCAGCTACTAGAGTCAATGATTGAGAAACCTGTGCCTACAAGAGCAGAGGTAGTAGATGTTAGTACAGCTATTGAGATGGGTGTAGACGCCTTAATGCTGACTGGCGAGACCTCAGTTGGTAAGTACCCTCTAGAGGCTGTGTCGTGGCTCATCAAGATAGCTAGCTTCGTTGAGAAGGAAACACTTAAGCAGAGAATTAGAGCAATAGCTGAGAAGGCTAGGAGCAACATACAGAACATCAAGACAATGTTTGTTAAAGGAGTTGTTGAGCTTGCCGAGGATCTAAACGCAAGGCTTGTGGTCTTCAGCATCCATGGAAACACCGCTAGAATAGCCTCAGGTTTGAGACCCTCAATACCAGTGTTTGTTGGTTCGCCAAACCCCAAGGTCCTTAGAAAACTCTCTATTCTGTGGAGCCTTCAGCCAATTTATGTAGATGCTCAGAGCTATGATGAAGGACTGCAGAAGAGCATTGAAAAGGCTTTGCAGCTTGGGTATATAGAGTATGGAGATCTTGTTGTAGCTACCTATGGGCTTAAGGAGCCTAGACAGAGGATAGAGGTTCTCAGAGTTGTTGGCTAACCATTGACAACCTGAAGAATCTCTTTCTCAGACAGCTCAACTACCCTCATGTAGTTGTCGCTCAAGCTCTTAAGATCCTCGTTATCCCCCATTATCATGACGGAGACGAGCCTTGCTTTTGCATGTTGAAGTGCTTTCTTAACGAGGCTCCTAGCTATCCTATCCTCGCCATCGGTTATTATCACAATGTCGCTGACCTCCTTCAATCCAAGCCTGATTATATCGTTGCATGCTGTTAGAATCGCTTTTGATATGTCTGTGCCCCCACTATTCCTAACAAGAGCTATGTACTCAAGCATCTTAACCACTTGGCTAGGCTTAGCATTTGGCTTAACTGTTATAACATCAAATGGTTCTGAATCGAAGAATCTTAGGTAGAATGCTCTCCTCTCAATCCTGCTCCTCATGAAGAGCGCTAGTGCTGTTGCCTTTGCCCAGAGAATCTTCTTTCCATCCATGCTACCAGACTTATCAACGAGAACATATATGGGGCCCATTGTTAGGTACATAACCTTCTCAAATAGTAGAAGCTTGCCTTCAGCAACCTTTAGGTAGAAGTAGATATCCGGGTATGCAAGCTCTGAGTACACAACTCTCTCTACATCTGAGCCCTTCGTATATCCCTCTACCTCACCTCTCGAGGCAGGAACTCTTTTCCTCTTAACAGTTTTTGATATGTCTGGAACCTTGTTCAGAATCTCTAGAATATGCTTAATATCCGTGTTCTTAGCAAGCCTCAGAACAGCCTCAACATCGTCATCCAGGTTCAGTGTGTGTCCAATGCCCGCCTTTTGTCCATAGGCAAAGTTCTCGATCTCTTTAATTGTCTCTGCAGCTTCAAGGCTCTTCCTTATAGCGTTCCTAACAGCAGTCTCCATACTCTTACTACCGCCTCCACTTTCTTGTTGCTCCTTCTGCTGATCCCTTGACCCACTCTCTCCTCTTCCACTACCCTGCCCATACTTCTCATTCTCCTGCTCCAGCTCTGAGAGGAGGTTTAGCAGGAACAGTGTTCCTATAGCTGTAGATGTGAAGCTATCTGCAACAGTGTAGAGCCTTAGCTTCCTTGCCTCAGAGTCTGTTAATATGGTCTTAATTATCTTGTACTGCTCACTCATCTCCTCAGGTATTTGAGGAATCTCCATCAGCTGTGGGAATGGAAGGTATAGGGAGTAGTAAACATCTATTGCTAGTTCTAGCCGAACTTGGGAACCCTTCTTCAACTTATTAAGGTTATCAACTATCCTTTGCCCCCTGTACCTGATGAAGGGGTCAAGGTAGTCTATATTCTTCAAGACTCCAGGCATTTATGTGCCCTCAACCTTCTTTCTAATCTTCTCCATAACGCTATTTATCTGTTCAATAACCTCCATAGCCTTCTTATGCACAGCCTCATTATCTGTTTCCCTCATCATTGCCAGTACCCTATCCCTTGTCGACTCAAGATCCCTGTATAGCTCTAGCATTCTGTACTCAACAAATCTAGAGCTTACAGATGGAAATGACTCTACATAGCTTGCAACATCTCTGATGTTCATCTGTATCTCTTCAAGCTCTCTCAGGAACTTGTAGGGAGTCTTAAGCTCTTCAGCAAGTATTATGTTGACCTTCTCAAAGTCGTCTATGTCGTGTGGTGCTATATACTTTAGAACAAGCAGATCTTCTTCAGATGCTCTTAGCCTGCCATTTGCAAGTGCATGTGCTGCTATAACCTTGAGTGTCTTGCCCTTCCTCCTATCTGTTAAGTGAATGTTTTTCGATTCAAGGACTGAGAATATCTTGAGAAGCTTGGGCTCAATGCTACTTAAATCCACTTGGAATAGAAGGTTCTGCATTTTATGGAGAAAGCTTTTATCAACAGTTACCTCAGGCTTTGGATAACCATTCCTCTCAATCTCCCAGGCCTTCTTCAGCAAATCTCTCCACATATCTTCTGGAACTGGCTTCACATAGTGTCTTAACAGGAATCTGTCGTAGAGAGCCTCTAGCTCAGGTTCCTGAGGAACCTCGTTGCTGGCTCCAAAGAGGCTCCACAGCGCAACCTTAATCTCTGTGTATCCATCGTGAAACACTCTCTCATTCATTATTGTCAGGAGGGTATTGAGTATTGCTGAGTTAGCCTTGAATATCTCGTCCAGGAACACTATCTCTGCTTCTGGAAGCTTGTTGGCCGTTATCCTAACATACTTCCCCTCCTTAAGAGCGTTTATGTCTAGAGGGCCAAAGAGCTCTGCAGGCTCTGTATACCTGGTCAGCAGGTATATGAAGACCTTCATATTTAGGAGCTGCGCAACTCTCCTAATCAATGCACTCTTAGCTGTGCCTGGCTCGCCAATCAGTACTGCATGCTCCTTTGTTAGTAGTGCTAGAAGTATTACCTTAGCCTCCTCCTCCCTACCAACAAACGGCTTCACAAGCTCAGCTAAGATGCTCTGCAACATCTGTAGATCTTGATCCCTGTTACCCTGGTTCTGAGGCGCTTTACTCACTTTCTGCACGCCTCAGAAAGTATATCTCTAACTAAGCTTAAATTAAGTTTGTGAATTTCAAAGCATTCATTAACCGATGAAAGGTTTGGTGATACGGGGATTGCGTAGCCCTTCACTGGACAGCTTAGTAGAAGCGTCTTCTCAATCACCCCAATACCCGTCTCTACATCTGGAACGGCAAAAACCTTTGTCGCCATCCTAGTAAACAGGTTAAGGACTCTGCGAAGAGCCTCTACATCGCTACATCTCTCCAGAGCCTTGAAGAAGCTGTAAAGAGCTTCAGCAACATCAATGTTTGTACCACCACACCTAATAATCTTCTCAACAAGCACATGCTCCACATCACCTAAACTAATTGGTTTCAGCTCAAGAACACGCCTCACAACCTGCGTAACTATGCCTAGAAACCTCTCGATAGTGTCTATGGGCACTCTATCAACAGTATCTATGCTTGTGTGGTAAATGCCGCTATGTAGCGCATCCTCCAATGCATGCAGTGTTAATGCCGGTAAACCTGCTTGTGTAAAGGAGAATGAGTCGAAGAATATGCTATCAAGCTCTGTAGATGCAACACCTTGTAATGCTGCAAGTATCCACGGATTTGATGATGCTACCTTCACTCTCTCACCGTAGACAACATCTATGTTTACAAGAGCTAGAAGCTCCTCTACAAGTTCATTAAAGTGCTTTGAGACAAAGTGTCTTGAGCCTACCAACCAGTAAAATGAGTTTATCTTTTCAGGGAACCCCTCTTCAGCAGTGAAGAGAGCTAGGGCTATGCTGTGCCTAGACAACATTGCTGGGGGTTTCCTAAAGAGCTCAACAGCTATAGCAACTCCTAACACATCATCTGATGCTCCCTGGAACCAGTGATCATGGTGTGCCGCTATGTATAGGCTATTATCTCCTCCTCCAAATCTCCAGGCAACCAAGTTATAGCCGTAGGATTCCCTAGCTATTGAGGAGCCCAATACCCTGACCACATCATTGGATAGCAACTCTCTTACACTGCTCCTAGGAACAATAATCACTGGTGTTTTGGGAGGCTCTGCATACTCGTAAAGCTCGATAAGCTTGTTCAGCACAACAATCCTTCTGAGACTGTCCACAGGGTCTGAGAAGATTATTAGGCTAGGCTCCATAGAGAGAAGCTCTATAGCTACATCGGCTATGTCATCAGGGTTTCTAGGCACATCAACAACTATTACCCTTCCATATATTGTGTCCTTACCTACCTTCCCATGGCTAAGGTCGTAGAGCGATACAACAACTGCTTGACTAGGGCTAAACTCAACATCTATGTAGCCGTTGTATGGGGGTTGGATAGAGCAGCTGTAGATCTTACCACCAGCCTCAATAACGCATAGCTCTTCCCTCCAGGTGGTTACAGGAACAGGCTCTACAACGATTTTATCAGCGTAACCCTCTACAAGAGACCTTACAACCTCTAGTAAATGATGCTCCTTTTCAGAGCCTGCAACCACCTCCCCAAACCTAGCAAACTCGCTAGCAAGCTTTCGCACATCATCAGCCCTATAATGCATCTCCCTTCACTCATACCTCAACGCAACAGCTGGTGGTATCTTAGACGCTCTATAGGCTGGGAATATACCTCCTAAGACACCTACTAAAACCGTTAATCCAACAGCTCTTCCGATGCCCATGGCAGTTATCTTTGGCGACGCCTTGACAACCATAACGGCTTGTGTAGCTGCCCTTATTTCAAAGCCTCTAGAGGCTAGTATGTGTGCACCTACAATGCCTAAGGATATGCCTATAGCTCCGCCAATAAGGCTCATAACCACACCCTCCATAAGAATCATTATCAGTACCTGAGGATCTGAGAAACCCAATGCCTTAAGCACGCCAATCTCCCTAGTCCTCTCAACAACAGATGTAATCATTGTTGCTGCTACACCAGCTACAGCAACGGCGAATGCTGATAAGGAGGCTGAGAATGATATGAAGTTCATTGCACCAATGATTGAGTTTGCAATGTTTGCTATGCTCTGGAATGATATTATCGATGCTGAGCTTCCAAACATCTGCCTCAGCTGCTCCATAACATCAGAGACGTAGGTACTGCTATCAACAAGCACAAATATGCCGCTCCAATCGCTTAAACCTAGCACTCTTTGTCCAGCTGGTAGGGGTAGGAAGATTGTTGTATCAGGGCTTAAGAAGAATGCTCCTCCAAACTCCTTCAATATACCTGCAATAGAGATAGAGGCCTTCTTGATCTCTTGCTTACCACCAGAGCTTCTGATATATGTGACTGATATTACGTCGCCTAGGTCGTAAACCTGGTTATTGTTATCATCAAAAGCTATCTTGTAGCCCACAAGAGCCTTCAGGTACTCTGTATCGGATGGTGTATAGCCCTTGTATATCTCGAGACCTTTAATAGCCTCGAAAACCACGTCAATTGGTATGGCATAGACAAAGACCATCCTTGTTTGTGTGCCTACCCTGACCTGCGCCTGTATTGAGTAGAAGGGCTCTGCCCTCTTAACATGGGGTAAAGCCCTTATTGCATCCAGATCCTTCTGTGTAAACCTGTAGTTGCTTTCTGGAAACAGAACAATTGCGTTCTGGCCCAACCCCTCTATCTGGGATATCACGTAGTCTCCGTAACCATCGATAACGCTTGATATCATGACAAGTGCTAGGGGGCCAATAGCAATGCCTATGATTGTTAGGAGTGCACGAGTTTTTCTCTCAGTTAAAGCCTTTATCGATAGCCTGAAGAAGTCGAATATGAACTGTAGTGCAGCCATTTCGGGTTGCTACCTCTTCCCAACTTCTGCAACTATCCTCTCAACAGCCTTTGCATGAGCCCTCACATACCTGTACAGAGCGTACCCAATCGCTACTAGGAATAGTGCTACAAGAGTTATAACTATTGCGTGGTTGCTGAACATTGATGGAGGCGCTGATGTAGTGGTGATAGTTGCTGTACGCTCAATGACCAGAGGTAGCGTGAAGTTAACCACATTTACACGCCCATACTCATCCCTATATATCGCCTGGACAAGAACATCGCTGCACAGCTTCTGCTTGGCTTTGAACTCTATCCTGAACGAGGCTTGCGATGCCGCGTCAACGTCTCCTATCATTGTCTCTCCCTCTCCATCACCACAGAAAGCTTTTGCAACAACGCTTCTAGCCGAGGCAATACCGTAGTTTGCTAGTGTTCCAGACACTACTACTGTTTCCCCACTAATGCTAGCCTTAGCATCGAGAAGCACTAAATCAATGAATGGCTCAATCATTAGAGCTATAGAGGTGTTAAACACGTGCATATAGCCATTAGCATCCCTAAACACTACAGAGACCATGAATGGCACCGACATGTACCTCAAGTATGCTTGGCCAGCTCCTGTCGCTATAGCGAATGGGTTGTAAACAAGCTTGAAGCTAACATTAGCTACTTTACCAGGCTCCAAAGCATCTATGTATTTAGTTGCTTGCTGAGGTACAAGCATTGCTACGTAAGGCACTAGAGAAACGTAGACATTGTACACAGGTGCAGACCCCTTGTTGATTAGACCTAGCGATAAGTTAGCTACACCACGCTTAACCGTGATGCTTGTTGGTGCCTCAACCTCTATTATTCTTGCTGAACCTGGTACAGTAAACCTTATTGTTAGTGGCACTTCCCTGACATTACCCCACTGATCAACGAAGCTCAGAGTAGCGTTAGCTACGAATGTTCCTGTCCTACTAGTCACTATGTTTAGCCTTAGATAGAAGTACATGAGCTCTCCAGGCCCAAACTGCGCCTGTGTTGTTGCTTGTTGCTGACCAACAACTGCTGAAATTATTTGTGCTAGCTGTGCAGGTGCTGCTGCGGTTATCTGTGGTTGCTGAGCTATGTTAATAGATGTTGCCGCTACCCTTGCTCTAGAGGAGTTTGTATCTGATGATACTATACCCTCTGGAAGAGTAATATCCATAACAACACCCTTCATACCAGGGTTATAGTTATTCCTAACAACAACTGCTAGTATAGCACCGTACTCTGGAGGCTCTGGGGATCTACCAACCCAGAAAGCATTGATTACCTCAATACTCTTATTCAAATCGTTCACAATAATGGTTATGTTGTGCTTCTCCTCAACCCTTGCATTAGGAGCTCCAGACTCAACAACGTATCTAGCTACAAGCATTGCTGTATACCTACCAGGCTTCACACTACCCACAGATATCGTGAACTGTACATTGAATTGCTGAAGACTATTCACAGGACCTGGAACATAGGCTTTGGCTGTCTGCCCATTCTTTGTGTAGAACCCTGGTGGTAGCACAAGCTCTAGATCAATACCTGAGACTCTATAGGGCCACCTATTAGCAATGCTAACTACAAGTGTTGCGTTCTCAGTTTCTGGGTAAACAGGCCAGCTATTGCTCCACGAAACATCGACTATCTCTAACCCTTTACCGCTAGCAGGTTCCTCAACTGGTAGGGAAACTGTGAATACATCCTCACCGCTTATTGCTGTGCCGAAGGATGTGAAGAGGTGCTTTACAGATACCCTAAACACTATGGCTCCTCCCCTAACAACCTTAGCTAAATCTGCGTAGAGCGTTACTGAACAGAATGCTCCTGGTGCTAGCTGTGGTGAGCATGTATCTGAATCTCTAATCATGGTCACTGTGGAGTTTAGGGGTGTAGCAGTAACCACTACTGCCTCTACCGGGTAGTAACCAACATTTGCTATCGTTACCGTGAACCCTGCATTCCTCTGCTCTGTCAATACCCTTGCAGGTGCTTGCGGTGTTCCCCAATATGCTGATGCAAGGATTATTCGAGGCTTGTAATAGGCATAACTAGCTATAGGCACCTTAACTAGGTGAAGCTCTCTAAACATTGATAGTGTTGAGCTGCTCCTCACACCATAGGCGAGACTTAGGTTGATAACTGCCTCTCCAGAGGCGTCTGGAGCTACATCAACATCTAGATCAATTCTGCATACACCACCAGGTGCAACACCATTTACACAATTACCACCAACATCGTTTATCTTTAGCTGTGGTGTTGAGGAGGTCTCTACCTTCAGCCATGCTATCTGAATGCTTTTAGTATTCGCAATGTCTATGCTTATCGTGATGCCTCTAGCTGATGGTAGTAGAGGTGCGTATGCCCCTCTATAGGATGTGTGTACCGATAGTATCTTCAGAGCCTCTAAGCTCTCAACAGTGCTTAGCTTAACGCTAATTGTTGTCCAAGCTCTGTAGTGGGATCCTCTACCTGTGGTTAAAACTCCTGAAATCACAAAGGTTACACAAACAGTTGCATTCCTAACCTCAACATCGCTAAACCTTGCTGTCTGAACCTCACCATAGTTCATCGTAGCTGTAATCACTTGCACTGCTTCGCTTAATCCATTCAGGTATGATGCTCCGCTAAGCACTGCTCTAACTGTTAAAGTCTCTATGGTGTCTATTGAGAGGGATTGGAGGGTGACATAAATTGTTGCTCCACTCGCATTAGTGCTTACAGGATTGTTCAGCCATCCATAGTCAACTACGCTAATGTTCAGCAATGGCTTATCAACTCTTAGAAGTAGTGTGAAGTACTGAGTGTACCAGTATGTAGCTGGCGCTCTAACTAATGCATCAACCCTAATTACAACAGGGTAGAGTCCACTCTCATCAGTTACAGCATCTATGTCATTAATTTCGAAGTTTATGTATTGAGCATAGCCGTAGCTACCGCTAATCAATATCACCTTGCTCCTGTTACCATCCTCAAAAATTAGCTGCTTTGGTAGGAACACAGTTATTCTCGGGTTTACCACGGTGTATCCAGGGGTTGTAACCTGTAGGTATACATAGGCTGAGGCTCCAACACTTGTTGTGTACGCCCTGTTCCCTACCCATCCATAGGATGCAGATGTTAGTATCTCTGTTCTAGGCTTCTCGAAAACCTTGATAGGCAATGTTATGCTTGTTGATACTGGGTAGAAGCTGTTTGTTGATGCATCGAATGCTGTGCAGCTAAGTGTTAGTGTTGCTGAGTATGTTCCTGGAGCAACATCATTGTCTATCGATATACCTGTGAACTGAATTGTTGCTGAACCACCTCTACCAATATCAATACCTGAAGCCGATAACTGCCTTGGTCTAAAGCCTTGTGGGAGAAGCAGTGTTGCTGTACAGCCCCTAAGATCAACAATGTCATTGTCGCGGAGAACTATGTTGAGTGCAGCTCCTTCTGTACCCGAATACACTTCACCAGAGCTCCAATAAACATTTGTAACATCAATGTTTATGAATGGCTGAACAATGCTAACGGTGAAAACATATCTCTGTTCGCTCCAGAACTCAGCACCGTTGTTATCCCCAAAGATCACGAGCTTAACGATTATGGTTAAGGAGTTCACATTACCAATTACTAGGGGGTCTGAATAAATTGATGCTATATCACCGTAGTTTAGGGCTTGCTGAAGAGTTGCTACAGATACTATGGAGTTGTTGGCGAATGTCATGCCTAGAGATGCTATTGTGAAGTAAGCTGTTATGCTTCTAACAGTCTTGAAGTCCATGTTCCTTAGGACTAGGTAGAACCTTGCTTGCTTAACTCCTTGAACAGGTCTCGGAGTCTCAATGCCATAGTCAATGACTTGAATATTGACTCCTGGTGCTTGAGAGATTGTGACGTTGAAGGTTACAACGGTTTGTGAAGTGTAGATAACGTTGTCGTCTGTAGACATTGTTGCGTTGATCACGAGTTTAACTGGGTATGGTGTTGATGGGGATGCGTTGGGGTACACAGATACTGGCCCTATCGATATTGTTGCAGTCTCGTTCTCACCAACGTTACTCAGCTGGAACCTGGCACTGCTCTCCGTATACGAGAAGACGTTTTGGGGAAGCTCTGCCTTACCATTTGCACTAACCACTGTTACATTACCAGTGTTCCTAATCGTTATGTATAGGTACACGCCTTGACTACCTGGGTATGCATCAGGACTCCAATACCAATCAGTAACGCTAATTGATGGTGGTGGGTATGGATAGACCTTAATTGCTATACCACTGATAGTTGCTGTTAGCGGTGTTAAACTGTTTTGTTCTCTGTAGTAAATGGTTATATTTGCTTGGTAAGTGCCTGGAGCTACACTCTTATCAACATCTACGTGATACGTAAAGATAATCACGTCTCCTGGGTAAACAACGCGATATGTTGAGCCATTGGGCATCTCTGGTGGTGCACAGGAGCTGTAGCCTCTGGATATTGTGAAGCCTTGTGGAAGCTCTATACACCCACTCGAGACTACAGCTGGTGACGAACCATTGTAGAGAACATTAATTGTTAGAACAGCATTTCTACTCCCTGGATAGATGGAGGATGTGCCTGCACTTGACTTGATGCTGTAGCTTTGAAGCGCAAAGGCATTGGTCTGTGCTTTCGTGAAAAGCTCGAGGATAGGGAGTAAACTAGTTAGGGTTAGAGCTATGAGGAGCAGTGCTACAATCTTCTGTGAGAATCTGCTTTTTATTGTCATTCTCTTCCTCACCTAAGTTATGAGTGTGTCTGTAGACACAGAAATAATCCTTAGCTTAAAAGCTTTTGCTCTTAGCTACTGCGTGTAGAGAACACACCTGCTTTTATCTGGCTCTCTAACCCCTACTATCATTCCATCCCTAATTATGTAGATCTTCTGAGTGCAGTTGGCTACCTCAGGGTCGTGTGTGACCATGGCTATTGTTGCCCCCCTCTTATTGAGCTCCAGAAATGTCTGTATAACTGTTTTTGTGCTTGCTCTATCAAGGTTTCCTGTAGGTTCATCAGCTAGTATAATCGATGGGTTTCCAACAATAGCTCTAGCAATCGCGACCCTCTGCTGCTGTCCACCAGATAGCTGTAGAGGTTTCTTTGGAAGCCACGAAAGCTCTCCACCAGCCAACAATAATGCTTCCTTTGCTCTCTCCACTCTCTCTGGCCTTGGTATCCCCCTAGGTATTAACGGCATCTCAATGTTCTCTAACACTGTTAACCTGTTTATCAAGTTGAAGAACTGGAAAACAAAGCCTATCTTAAGGTTCCTAACTCTAGCAATCTCCCTAGCACTTAGCTTAGAGACTTCAACACCATCAATATATATCCTCCCACTCGATGGCTTATCGAGCAGGCCTATCATGTTTAGTAGTGTTGTTTTTCCAGAGCCTGATGGACCCATTATAGCTATGAACTCTCCTTCGTATATCTTCAGCGAGACTCCTCTAAGACCATATGTGACTATGTCTCCTACTCTGTAAACCTTAACAACGTCCTCGAGAACAATAACCTCTCTAGGCATAGCAATGCCCAGGTTTTGTGTCTGTAGACACAAAACCTTATAAGCCTAAAGCACAGCTACTATTGTACTCGGCTCCTCAGACTCCTCGCGAAGCGAGGTGGATGAAGAGGGTAGCCGACGGGGTCGAATACCCCTCTCTCCCTTATACTCACCTTCTTTGGATTTAAATAACATGGTGATGATGCATAGTGGCAGAAAGTACTGCAGACGTTATAGACTTTGGCTTTATCAGGATCAGAGGCTTGATCAGGGACCTGGTGCTGTACTCCATTGCGAAGCTCGGTAAGGCTCATGGCTACGCAATAAGGGGCTTCCTTAGCGAGGCTCTCAAGATCTATGTTCCTAGTAGTGGAGTTCTCTATCCAACTCTTCATGAGCTTGAGGAGCAAGGCTTTGTGAAGTCCTTTGTTGAGGGGAGGAGAAAAGTCTATACACTTACTGAAAAAGGAAGCGAGTACATCTCTTCCAGGATTAGCGAAATCGAGAAGACTGTTGCAAGGATTAGAAGAGCTGTGGAGATTGCAGAGTATATTGGGTTGAAAGAGCTTCTAGATATTCTGAAGGAGTTGTGGGAGCTTGATATAGAGCCTCCGAAGAACGTTATTGACGCTATTAGGGATAGGGTGAGGGAGATAAACAATATATTAAGGGCAACGTTGAAGAGCATCCAATCCTTGAACACACGTTAAACTGTTCAATTAGTAGTACCCTGATAAGCATGTGTAAATCTCTATAGTTAAGCTTAAATACGTTATACAACATGAAGTAGTAGTAATGCTGGTGGGTGTAATCTGTCATGATTTTAGATGAGAATGTGCTGAAGGATGTTGCAAGAATTGAGGGTGTTGATATAGATTTCTTGAAGAGAGGTGTAAAAGCTGGTAGGATCATAGTTTTTGGGAATGTTAAGAGGAAGAATGTTAAGCCTGTTGCTATTGGTGAGGGGCTTACAACAAAGGTTAATGTGAATATTGGTACTAGTGGAACTGTTGTCAATATTGATATGGAGGTTGAGAAAGCTAAGGTGGCTGTTGAATACAGTGCAGATACTATAATGGATCTCTCTACCGGTGGCAACCTAGATGAGATTAGAAGGATTTTGCTAAAGGCTTCAGAGCCCTTGCCCTTCGGCACAGTACCAACTTACCAGGCGTGGATCGAGGGTGTGGCTAAGTATGGTCCCTCTATACCTTCAGACTTCTTCATATCTGTTGTTGAGAGGCATTTGAGGGATGGAGTAGACTTCATGACTATACATGCTGGTATAACTAAGGAGCTTGCTGAGAAGGTTGTTAAGAGCTCTAGGCTAATGCCATCTGTTAGCAGGGGAGGCACCATGCTTATTGTCTGGATGCTTGAGAACAACAGTGAGAATCCCTACATAAAGCACTGGGACTACCTACTAGAGCTTTTCAAGGAGTACAACGCTGTGATAAGCCTTGGCGACGCTATGAGACCTGGAAACATCTTCGACGCTCACGACGAGTTTCAGATAGCTGAGCTAGTGAATAACGCTAGGCTTGCAAGAGATGCTGTAGCTAAAGGCGTTCAGGTAATGATTGAGGGCCCTGGCCACATGACTATGGATAAGATAGTTGCTGATATTAGGCTTGAGAAGAGTCTTAGCGGTGGAGTGCCATACTACGTTCTAGGACCATTAGTGACAGACGCTGCTCCTGGCTACGACCATATAGCGACGGCTATAGGTGCTGCAATAGCTGCTGCAGCTGGTGCTGACCTCATATGCTACTTAACACCAGCTGAGCACCTAGGTCTTCCAAATGTTGAGCAGGTTAAGGAGGGGCTTATAGCAGCTAAAATAGCTGCTCACGCAGGTGACCTAGTGAAGCTCGGTCCTAGAGCTGCTAGAATAGACGCTGCCATAAGCATTGCTAGAGCCAGGCTTGACTGGGAAACCCAGATAAAGCTTGCTCCAGATCCAAAGAAGGCTCTAGCCATAAGGAATCAGTTTGAGGGCAACCTAAAGAGCTGCACTATGTGTGGTCAGTACTGTGTATTCCTTCTACTAGATAAGTATTTAAGGAATAGGAGAGAGCCTACACTAGATGAGCTTATAGAGAGGCTTAGGAAGGGAGCACCCTTTGAGTTCCCATGAAGAGGAGCTCTGGCTCTGGAGCACATGGGTAAAGACACCACAGCTACAAGGCAAGAACCTGCTCATAGCAGCTATATGTGTAAGGAATGTTAATAGGAAGTTGTTTGAGGAGCTGGCAAAGGATAAGGTAGTGCTGTTTGCTTGTCCTGAGAGAGAGCATCCAGCTCTCTACGGAAAGATAGCGAGTATGATAAGATCTGTTAGGCCTAGGTCAGTAACTGTTGTATCAATTGATGGAAGTCCTCACTGCTTCCAACTTCATGCAGCTGTTAATGAGGCTGAGTACATCCTTGGGGAGAGGATTAATAAGAAGCACTACGTCCTTGTAGATGGTAAGGAGCTGTACGAGATATCTCCAGAT
>JAPWUB010000067.1 GCA_028275745.1 Desulfurococcales archaeon
CAACAACCTTTGCTAGTCCGTGAGCAACACCTATGCTTCCACCCATCTCAAAGCTTGTCATCTGAGTCTCAAAAGGCTTTTGATAGCCGAGGGTGTAGCAACCAATGTCGCCAGTGTAGATAACGTCTCTGAGTCCAGCCCTATTAGCGGCTACCTTGAGTATGTAGAAAGATGCTCTGTGTGGGCATCCAGCACAGAGTATTGGTGGTCTTGGCGGAATGGGGGGGCTCTAGCTTTAGGGGTTCGACACCTTGCCATGGAAGCTTCTCTTCAAGACCCATAAACTTCGTTACAGCTCTATAGACAGCCTCTGGCGTTAACTCGTAGTTTTCTGGTACAAGATCCTTACCTCTAATAACAGCTCTTATCCCAGCGGAGGTGGCAATCTCCTTAACCTGTGTCTCAACGATGGGGTCTAGCTCCTCAACAACTAGAACCTCTCTTGCTTGCTCTAGAACCCTGAGCACTGGTTTCCTTGGTAGAGGTACGGGCATATTCACCTTTACCACTGTTACCTTGTTCCAGAGGTCTAGGAGATCTAGAACCTCCTTGACATAGGAGTACGCAATGCCGCTAGCAATTATAGCCTTCTCCATGCCAGGGTTCATCACCGTTACAAAGCGCTCCTCGTCCTGAAGCTTGTGCCACTTGCTCATAAGCTCTAGCTTCCTCTTCCTCGTATGAGCTGGTATAAGTACCCATCTCTCGACATCCTTTACGAATTGACCCTTACACTTCTTCTCTACAGGTATATCATCCTCGTACTCTATGGGCATCCTAGTATGGCTAATTCTAGTAGTTGACCTGAAGATAACCGGTATCTTGTACTCTGCACTAAGCTTGTAAGTCTCCTTAACAAGCTTGTATGCCTCCCTCGCATTTGATGGTTCTAGAACTGGTAGGTGCGCTAATAGCCCATACCACCTATTATCCTGCTCATTCTGACTACTATGAGCGTTAGGATCATCGGCTGATACAACAACAAAGCCCTCCTCAACACCTGCATAAGCAGCACTCATAAGTATGTCTGCCGCTACGTTCAGCCCAACATGCTTCATAGCAGTTAAGCTCCTAACACCAGCAATAGCCGCTCCATAAGCAGCCTCAAAAGCTGCCTTCTCATTAACGCTCCACTCAACATATATGCCGCAATCCTTCGCGACCTCAGCCAAAGTCTCAACGATCTCAGTTGAGGGGGTGCCTGGATAAGCAGCTGCAAAGCATATACCAGCCTCTAAAGCACCTCTAGCAATAGCTTCGTTACCTAGTAGCAGTACCCTACTTCCTCGAGGTCTTAGCAGCGGATGTACACTCAAGTAATTCACCGGTATAAACTTCTTAAGAGTTAGGGATAAAAAAGGTATTAGATTGTTAATAACGCTTCACAAGCAAGTATAAGCATTTTAAGCATTGAGGGAGATGATGAAGCAATGTGTTTAGGGTGGAAAAGATGGGTGTGAGCTCCCTATACTCATTCCTAGCATCGCTAGCTATTGTAGTCGTAGGCGTTGCCCTAGGTATTCAACCAGCTTTAGTTGTCCTAGCATCCCTCACCCTATTCTCACTGCTCGTATTTGGACATAGCTTCCTAATTGTTTGGGTAGAGTCGATAAACATTAACATGCTTTCTACAGTTTCAGCACTTGTTCTATCAATGTACTTAGCAGAGCTGTATAGAGGCTCAGTAGCCTCTAAGAGATCTGTAGAGGCCTTGGAGTCTATAAGCCCTAGGCTAGCATCGCTAGCTATCCCAGCTCTAGTGGGTTTGCTACCAATGCCTGGAGGAGCATATGTGTCAGCAACAATTGTTGACGAGGTTTACACAAGGTGTGGACTGAGAGAGGAGGAGAAGACATACCTAAACTTCTGGTTTAGGCACATATGGATCACTGTATGGCCTCTGTACCAAGGAGTCCTAATAGCATCCTACATCTTAGGGATGAGCATAGACAGGATAGTGTCGATTACATGGCCAGTTATGGTAGGGTCTATAGTGGCAGGTCTCGTTGCTTCATGGAGAAGGCTTTCTAGGTGTAGAGGTGATAGGGATACTGATCTAAGGGGGCTAATACATCTATGGCCATTCGCACTCATAGCGATGCTGAATCTGGGTCTCAAGTTAAATGTAGCAATAGCTGTTGCAATAACAATAGCTACTTTTACACTTATCTACAAACCTAGCATTGATAGGCATTGGAGTGCGTTGAAGTACAGCTTTAAACCGTCAATACTAGCTCTGATAATAGCATCCCTAATCTATGGCTATACACTTTCAAGGAGTGGGGTCGCTGAGGAGATAGCATCAATTGTAGGCGTACCTCAGATAGCTAGCTATGTAATACCCCTCCTAGTTGTTTTAGCAACGGGCTTTGAGTTCACATTCAGTGCCATAGCCCTTCCAGTCCTCAAAAGCTTCATAGATGATACAAACCTCTTCCTAGTATTCCTAGGAGGCTTCTCAGGCAGTATGCTAAGCCCTGTACATGCATGCCTAGTGCTTTCAGCACAGTACTACAAAGCCAACTTGAGGAAGGTATACAAATACTTGATCCCTTCAACAATTCTAGCATTACTAACATCAACAGCTCTACACATAATAGTTATGAAAATATAAGTCAAGCCTAGAACTATATAGAGACATGTGACTTTGTGTGCAAAATTGGTGTAAGCATTGAGTAGAGAAGAAGCTCTATAGCTGGTCGGTGAATAGGAAATGTTGGGCATCGATGTTAGGGATGTTAAGAAGTCCTATGTATCTAAGGAAGGGTTTAGGAAAAGGAGGGTTATTGAAGCGCTGAAGGGAGTGACATTCTCTGTTGCTCGAGGCGAAGTTCACGCCCTTTTAGGCCCTAATGGAGCTGGAAAGACAACTCTTGTGAAGATCCTGGCTACGCTACTCTTGCCAGACTCTGGCTCAGCCTATGTGGAGGGCTTTGATGTGGTTTCTCAAGCTAATGAGGTTAGGAAGATAATAGGCGTTGCTCTAGACGTGTCTAAGGGTTTCTACAGCTCTCTCACAGGTTTTGAGAACCTTGTGTTCTACGCATTGCTAAAGGGGTTCTCATACAGTGATGCTAGGAGAAGAGCTAGAGAGGTTCTAGAGCTTGTGGGTCTCTGGGATATGGAAGCCCATAACAGGCCTTACTATACCTACAGCCTAGGCATGAGAGCAAGGCTCTCAATTGCTAAAGCTCTTCTCACAGATCCCAGAGTACTTCTACTTGACGAGCCAACGCTTGGCCTTGATGTTGAGAGCTCGAGAATGGTTAGGAAGCTTATTGTTGACTTAGCTAAGGAGGGGAGAACAATCCTTGTCACAGGGCACAACATGTATGAGATTGAGCAGATAGCTACATCGATATCCATTATAAATGCTGGTAGGATAGTGGCTTCGGGGAAGCCTCAGGAGCTTAAACAGAGGCTAGGGCTCTTGCATAAGGTCAGTATTAGGGTTAGTAATAATGCTAGGCAACTCCTTGACGAGATTGCAAAAAAGCTGAGTATAGCCAGCACAGCTGTTGAAGATCTTGGGGATGTGCAGAGGATTACAATGTATGCTAAGGCTGGAAGAGAAGAGATTGTTCAGGCTATACTGGAGGCAGTTAATACTGTAGGTGCAAGGATTCTTGACTTAGCTGTTGAGGAGCCTACTTTAGAGGATGCATACCTAGCTGTTGTAGGTGGTAAGAGTGCTTAACATTGCTAAGGCTGTTATCTATAGAGAGGTTGCCTGGTTTAGGAGGTTCTTAGCAGACTACATTGTTTCCTGGATACTCCCACTACTTTTTGCTACAGGGTTAGTATTTTTACCAGCATCCCTAAGCAATATAGACACAGTGGTAAAGAGGATGAGCGTGCTCTATGGGGTAGAGCTAAGCCTTATAGATGCTTACACTGTTTCCCTTGTTCTCACAGGCATCATAAGTGTTGTAGCGGCAGTGGTAAACGATGTTATGCAAACCCTTTTCGCAGAGTTTAGATTCATGGACGTCTCATCAATGATTCTAGAGTCTACAGATCTAAAGAAGTACATAGCCATCAATGCAATACTTAGACCAGCTATAATGACCCCCATGCTGACACTATACTTAGCGCCAATGCTAGTGGCAATCCATGGCTTAGAAGGGCTAGAAATGTTCCTCATAATCGAGGTGGTGCTCCTAACATCAGCTATATCCCTAGGGATTTTTGCTACACTATTTGCTGTACCACTAACATTCTACACCAGGATCTCAAGGCCGTGGACAGTATCGAACATTGTTGCACCAGCGATACTAGCGGGTGCAGGTATATACATACCTCTAGAGCTTGCGCCTCTAGCTCTAAGACTCTTTGCCTCTTTAACGCCAGTCCCCTACACATCTAGAGCTCTCTACGCCATAGCGCTCAAAGGCTTTCCACAAGAGCTGAAAAGTTTTGCTGTTGTTCTCGTGATGCTCACTGCCGCGTACATAACGATATCAGGGCTTTTATCTAAGTATGCTGAGGCTAGGGTGAGAAGGGGATGAGCATTAGAAAGGCCATTCACATAATCTTTGTAGGTCTTCAGCTAGCCAAGATGCATGTAACAGGATACATAGCCTCAATCATAAGCTCAGTGCTTTGGTTCACACTAATGTTTATACCAACAGTTCTTCTCAGCGGATTGGGGGGACAAGCACTACTAATGCTTGCACCAGGAGTCTTTGCAATGAGCATGGCTATGTCGTCTGTGTGGAGTGCTACAGAGTTTCTCAGATGGTACGTTAACCAGGGTTTAACAGACTTGTTTAGGGAGTGTGGGCTAAATGTATTTCACTACCTATTTAGTGGAGTACTGGTAGACACTGCTATAGTAGGCATGGCGGGCTATCTCCTATCAGCTGTAGTAGCCTCGGCTTACCTAGGTATAGACCCAAGAATATTTTTGCAGGCAAACCCCTTATACATAGCTCTAGCACTGATAGCAGCCATCCCTGTGTACTTAGCTATAGGATCTCTAGTTGGTTACATCTTAACAGCAACAAGAATAAGCACTGCTTGGATAAGCCTGCTACAGACACTTACATCGATAGGCACAGTCATACCCCCAAAGGTATTCCCAGACCCAAGAATAGCATTAGTGAATCCAGCAACAATTGTTGCAGAGCTCTTCAGAGCTGCCTACGGAACAAACATCATACCTCTAAACTCACTACTTTTGCTGACTCCACCATATGTAATTGCATTAACCTTAATAGGCTATTGGCTTGGGATGCTAAGTGAGAAGAGGATTGCTAGGCACGGTCTCGAGTACAGATATTGAAGCATCACAGCCCTAGTAGTACCACGTATTATAGTAGTTTAGGTCTGGAGCAAAGACCTTTGATTCATAGGCTCTACAAACACCTCTAAAAATGCATTGATCGCACCTCGGGTTATCCTGTAGACATACTCTTCTACCCAAAGTCCATAGAAAGTCATCGAGCAAAAGGACATCAACATTACT